>JBBQCZ010000132.1:0-11413 GCA_038319215.1 Bacteroidales bacterium
TGGCCTTTCTATTATGAAAGTCATTCTTATTTTTTGTATTTGCAAATTTTTGGTTTGACCTCTTTGGAGTGAACCACTCAAATGTAAATGGGTCTCGTTTCTTTTCCATAATTTTAAATTTTTATTTATGATTAGTTTTAATTTTAATGCTTCTCGCTTCTGCTGATTTTTCTTCCATTGTTCCAGACCGATTGGTTTTTATCCAATCAAGTACTTCTTTTTTTGAGAATAATAATTTACGTGAGTTTCTTTGTCGGTAAAACGGGATTTTTTTCTGTTGCACATAGGTATAAACTGTTGATACAGAATAATGCGTATATTCTGCTATACCTTTCACATCGGTGAGGTCGTCAGTAATAGGCGGATTAGATTTTCCCAACTCAGAAGATTGAGCGAAATATTTTTCAAATGCAATATTAACAGCGTCTTGTACAATTTCTGCAATGCTGTCTTTGTCAATGATAATTAGTTTTGAAATATTCTCATTTTTGTCCATATATGTATAATTTGTGTCAAGTCTTGATTCCATGTCAAAAATACAATAAATAACTTATGTTCTTTTTAGTAAATAAAATTACATCTAAAACCGTTGCAATTAGAAATAAGTAGTATATTATACCGAGTTATAATATCTCAACTTTGCATTTTGTGTTTCAGAATCCAGTTTTTCAATTAGCGACTAAAGGGCTAGATTATCTTCTATCGTTGCTTTGAGCACCTTATGTTTCAACGGAGTTATCTCTGTTGAACAGATTATCTAAGATCCCATCTGCTAAATCGAATCCCTTGCTCTGATCAAGTGCAATAGTCTTATCCATCATGAAATAAGAAATGTGAATATTTGTGCTAAGATTCTTCGATATTTCTATTGCTTTCTGTTGCCAAATGGAAAAGAAGTCTGTATCTGGAAAAGCAATAACTCTTCTATTTTTTACGTGTGTTAGCATTTCGGTCTTAAATTGATGTAATGCTCCTGTTGCCAACCAAATAAATTGAGGATATTCAATAGCACAAATAAGAGCAGTCTTTTCCGATTCTACGATACATATTATATCCTCACTTTTGCTCTGCGACAATAAGTGCTCCCCAAAGCAAACTTGCTTTAGATTGAAGTCTTTTAGCTTTAGGATTGAATGAACCCATGTAATAAGAGGATTTTCGCCTTTAACCCTTTTGCCAGTTTCTTTTGTGTACTTCATTATCTTTCCTGACCTTACTTTGCCATAATAATCCACCTGCCAAAATATAGTTGAACCTCCCCAGTGTTTAGACGTCCCTACATTATACTTTTTGAATGTTTTCAGTAATATTTCCTTATCATATTTTTTTAGCAAGAAGTTAAATAAATCGTTTTTACTATAATGTTTCAGTGTTTTGTCTTTAAGCGAAGTTTCTATATATGATATTGGCTTAGGTTTTAGGGTCTGGTAATTATATTGATTTTCATTTAGGAGTTTTAAGGTGTCTTTTTCTGGCTTTAGAAAGTAACCGCACTTTGGACGATCACATTTGCCGTATTTTGGATCAAGGTAATTACCGTTGACATCAACATATTTAACAAATCTTTTTTTTTCGCATCCCGGACAAATAAACTTTCTGCTGGATGTGTCGAATTGATATTTCATAATATTATGGAATTAAGAATTAAGAATTAAGGAAGTGCCCAATAGGGCACCCCCCCCCTAATTGTGAAAATGTTAATTACTGATTCTAAAATAACTGATTTTCGTGCTCCCCACACTGGAAGTTGAGAAATTAATTGATTGATTGTATAGGCTGGCGTAGAGTTTTAGTTTATTGCTAAAATTACGCTGTGTAAACTTGGTATTACCAGACTCAAACAAATCTCGGTATTCTTCAAAGGAATCCCTAGTATCATAATCTACATTAACTTGAAATGATTTAGATTTTATCCATTCGTAAAGTTCGTCTCCTAAAATATTTCTGGCGCGATTCTCAATGAGATTAATCGGAGGAACAGGCATTAGACCATTCTTAAGGAATAACTGAACACAGTCAATCATATACCAGTAGAATCTGTTCCATTCTTCGTTTTCCCAATCTTCCGTAAAGAAGCGGCATCCGTGTTCCTCAACTATAGGCTCTTCTACACCACTTTTAATTTTAGAGGAGTAGTGATTGCTTAATTCAATAATAAACTGCCTCCGCCGTCTTGTAGTTCCCGTACAGTCCAATGTGCCATTGGAGCATATAATTATTTTAGGAGCATCTTCAGATTGAATAAAGATAGAGCCTTCAAACTTCTTTTCAGTGTTGAAGCCATCAGTTGAAATCGAGTTAAAACGGTCAATATCAAAAAATTTGCCAACATCATCCAACCAGATTACTCTTATACTGGATGTAACCTCTTGAAAATCGAACCGATTATCTCCATTAAATTTTTTGCCATCTATTTTAACTGTAGTCCTAATCATTTTAATACTGTTAGCAATAATGCCTTTTCCTGTGCCACCTTGCGGATTGTTGATATCAGTAATTGATTCATCATAGATGATAACCATTTGGCCTCCAGATTTTCTATGAAATGAATGGATTAAATATCCTATGGCAGATCTTATTGCCAAAATACGATTCGGATCATTGTTGCACACATTACAGATAAACTTAGAAAAATGGCAAGGGTTAGAATCCTTATTTCCAATTTTGAATTTAATAATGTTCTTTTCCAACACCAGACCGCCATTGAAAGTATTGTAATCGCTCTTAACAATAGAGGCTAAATCAACAACAATGATTCCATTCTCAAAGAAGAGATAACACTTGTCCGTTGTATCCTTAATTATAGGCCACTCTTCCTTCTCAAGATATTCTAGAGAACTGTTGTTAATGACAATATTGCTTTGCCTATAAAATGTCTCAATCTGGGCTTCAGTTGTAAAAACACCCTTTGCTGCATCAATATTTAATGATAATTCTGGAAGTTGCTTCAAATAGTCATTAATCAAATCTTTTATTTCTTTGATAGTGATCTCTGAAATAACATTCTCTTCCTTCTTTATGAGTATATATTTATTATTCTCTTTTAGGTAGCAAACGCCCATATGTAGAAGGAGCATCTTTACACCATTTTGATACAATCCAGATAGGTACAGATAAGAAATCCTATCTCGATTCATTTTTCTCGTAAAGTAGAAAATGTCAACCCCATACTTACCATTTCCTAGGTCAATAACCTCTTCACTGAAATGACCGTTTATTTTTCTTGTCTTATTGAACTTATTCAATATTTCACAAACTAATATGTCTTTCTTCTTCATGACTTCTTGTTTTTATTGTTAAGAAAATCTTCTGCAATCATTTCAGCAATAGGAGGACGACCATTGGCCATCCAAAGCGTTAATTTTTTGCGTGAAAAAGTTAATGGGCGTCCCGAAGAAACATAAGGTATTTCTCGCCTACAGACTTTTGTGTAAATAGTCTTCTGGGTATAACCTGTTAAACGAGCCGCTTCCTCAATAAAGATAAGGTCAGATACATCCGGCACCTTTTCTATTATAGTTACATTCCTTTCAGACTCTCTTAAAAGAGATCTGTTTAGTTCAATATATTCCTCTACCGTTAAACTAAATAACGGTCTTTTA
The DNA here is from genome assembly GCA_038319215.1 of Bacteroidales bacterium. Lineage (GTDB taxonomy): Bacteria > Bacteroidota > Bacteroidia > Bacteroidales > ML635J-15 > Bact-19. The sequence continues at coordinate 3,603 of JBBQCZ010000132.1, forward strand.
TCGTTGTTCATATACATAAATGTATTAAATTAATAATAAATAAATTAATACATTGGATCCAATGCAATACAAAAAACGAGAATTTTAATGAAAACAGAATATTGAAAAAACTCCGATCGGAGTTTTTAGTTACCATCGGAGTTTCTAATCCTTATGCTATAAGAGATAGTTATATTTTATTTTTTTCTCCGGTCGGAGTTTCATCACAAAGTGCTTTCAATTTTAATACAAAATCTTCTAATTTATCAGTATTATGGCTTTTGTCGCCTGAAGCATCTGATATCTTTTTATAATCAGTTATTTCAATAATTTGACCATTACTTTTTCCTTTCTTTGTATGATATTTAAAACAAAGCTGTGCTATTAGCCACTTATTTTTATCTTTTAGATGTTGACATATATAGGCCTCTTCAATAGCCTTAATAAAAGAATAAAGTTCATAATATGTGCCTATCCAAACTATCCTATTTTCTATCTTAATATCAGCTTCCTGAAAGATCGCCATGAATTGTTTGTATGTTGTTCCAGGATATATGAATTCATTTTTTATTCCATCAAATAATTGGCTCAGTTCCATAAATGGGCCATTTTCAGTATCAAAAATAGACCTATTTTTAACTAATGCACTTAAAAAAAATGTCCTATAACTTGTTTCCAATTTATTTGTTATATTTCTTATATTGATTCCTAAACTACTGTCTTCAACCTTAGATTCTTGGTTAACATGCTGTGTCTCCGGTTCTTTATTCTGAGTATTATCCGTGTTTTTTGAATGATCCCAAGTCTCCTCAATGTCTTCATTTATTTCAAAAACTTGCTCATCTACGAATGTTTCATATTTCCAGGTCTTTTTTGGGAAATCTATTTTATTCTTTTGGCTATTAGATTCATAATCCTTTATCCAATGCTCTACATAAAATGATATATTTTCTGATATTAGATTATTTTTATATTGTCGAATAGATACTTCTAATAAACCCTTGAATTTTTCAAAGTCATTATCATAAATATGCTTCAGATTGTATTCACAGAATTTGCTAATGTATTTTAATCCTTTTTCATACTGACTTAGTTTTAATGCAAGCCAGTAGTCGAAATTGCTATGTGATGGACTTACATAAATAGTTTGTAATAAAGAGAAAAACTCATCATTAACACTGAAGAATGCAAGAATAATTCTTTCTCTAAGTGTCTTAGCCTCTTGCCAATCTCGCAAATGTCTTTCATAATATCCTTTATGTTCACCTGAATCATACCGAGCTAAATCAGAAAATGGCTCTACAGTAATTTGATTGCCTTCTTCTTTTTGCCATTTATTAGTATATATTATTAATTCTTCAAGTCTATCTTTAAGTAATCTTATATCTTCATCAGGAGTTCCTTCACTAAGATATTGATATTTTTCATAATACCAAATATCCAAAGTGTTAATTTCGTAACTTTCATAGCAAGGTTCATTCATAAGTCTATAAATCTAAATTGGGTATTGCATTACTTGCATCAACTTTCTTTTTATCAATTATTTGTGCGTATATTTGAGTTGTTTTCAATTCACGGTGTCCAAGCAGTTTAGATACGGTATATATGTCGGTTCCATGTGTTAATTGTAATGTAGCGTAAGTATGCCTTGCACAGTGAAATGTTATAGTTTTTGATATACCTGCACGCATCATCCATTGTTGTAATTTCATATTATACCAACCAGAATACTTTAATCCCTTAAAAATTCGTTCTGTTGGTTCACCAATCTCGTCAAGAAGATCTTTAGCTTGCGAAGATATTGGTAGTGTTTCAGCACCTTTTGTTTTCTGTTGTCTAAACCGAACAAACCAATACTGCCCAGCCTCTGAATACTGGAGATCGCGCCAAAGTAGATTATTAATATCAGACCACCGAATACCAGTAAGTGAACTAAACAAAAATGCTGTTTTTAATTGTGGTATATCGCATTCCGCTTTGGCTGCTTTCTGCAATTCTTCAAAGGTTAGAAATTCTCGTTGAACTTCACCTTCTTTAAACCCTTTTACTCTGTCTGCAGGGTTCTTATGAATAAGATCATCTACATATGCTTGTTTCAAACATGCTTTTACCTTATTAAAATAAGAATGAAGTGAATTCTGAGAAAGTGAATTATTACTTTTTTTCCTGGCTTTATGTTGCAGATAATATTTAAAGTCTTCAAGGAAGTTATTATCTACTTTATTTAGCGCAATATCATTTGGACAAAATTTCCTAAGATATTTACACACACTATCCCAATTACCATAATTACCAGTACTATTGAACCTTTTATTTGTTTGCTCCTGAAAATAATCAATAAAATTGATCGCTGATACATCCTTTGCACTCAGTTCACTAAGATTATTGTTCTCATACGCCATTTCGATAACCTTCTTCGCTCGTATTCTTTCTGCGGCTTCAAGTGCTTCTTTATTGCTATTTTTCTGAGTCCCTTTTGGGTTAAGATATAGAAAAAGGTCAAGACTTAAAGAAGTTCTCGTCTTCTCGGCTTTAGGATCATATATATCTAAATATAGTTTTGCAATCCCATTTATTGGTTTTCGTTCTCTTACCTTTATAGTCATATTTGTGTTTTTTTGTGTTTAATAAAATTCATGCTCCAAATATAACACAATTTATATCAATATGACACAAGTTAAAACAATATTTGTGTCAACAACTTATTAACAATATCTCTTACAATAGCCTCCCCACATTGATTTCAGCTTGTTTTAGTTAAATATATCTTGATGCAATTACTTTCCGATACAAAACTTCGCAAATATAGCTCCCAAAACCTCTTCGTTGCTGACTTGTCCGGTGATTTCGCCGAGAAAATACATGGCTTCGCGTAGGTCCTGTGAGACAAAATCGCCGCTGAGATTGTCATTTATGGCTAAAACGGCTCTTTCGAGAGATGTTGATGTTTGCTTTAGCGATTCCAAATGTCTGGCACTGCTGATAATTACATCGTCGGAACCAGATTTTAGAGATTTAACATAATCTGTCATCTTGGAACATAACAAATCAGTGTTCTCGCCTGTTTCTGCCGAAATAGCAATTGTATTTTCACTTTTTGAAAAATTAGTTTGATGATTGTCTTTTAACAGATCCGTTTTATTGAGTACAATTATCAGATTTTGATCATCACGTAGTTTTGATTTAATATTTGAGATTATGCTAATTGATTGTGATTCAGGCTCGTTAATGTCAATCATTAAAAGTATTAGTTGAGCTTTGTTAATTTTTTCAAAACTTCTTTTTATTCCTATTTCTTCAATTTCATCTGACGAATTTCTTATTCCAGCTGTGTCGATAATTCTGAATTTTATTCCATCCAGAACCAATTCTTCTTCAATTGTATCGCGTGTAGTGCCCGGTATTGCAGAAACAATTGCTCTATCTTCCTTTAATAATGCGTTTAACAAAGTAGATTTGCCAGTATTTGGTTCACCAACAATAACTACTGGAACGCCAGATTTTATTGCATTACCGAATCTAAAAGAGCTTATTAATGACTTTATACGGTTTTGCATTTCGTCAATTAAGCTCAGAACACTGCTCCTATCAGCAAATTCAACATCTTCTTCACCAAAATCAAGTTCCAATTCCATTAAAGCAGTTAAATCAATCATTTTACTGCGAAGAATATTTATTTCTGACGAAATGCTACCCTTCATTTGACGAATAGCTATCCTGTGTGATTCGGAACTATTGCTTGAAATAACATCTGCAACTGCCTCTGATTGAGACAAATCCATTTTACCATTCAGAAATGCACGCTTCGTAAATTCTCCAGGTTGAGCAATTGAGGCGCCATTTTCGAAGAGCAGATTTACAATTTCGTTTTGAATGTATTGAGAACCATGACAGTATATTTCTGCCATATTTTCGCCTGTAAATGATTGAGGTGCATAAAACTTTACAATCAATGCTTCATCAAGAATTTCGTTATTTTGGTTTAAAATGCGACAAAAAACCATTTTTCCAGCATCAGCATTTTGCAGTTTTGAAGAGTTGTTTGTAATTTTTTGAACAATTTTAAGCGAATCGGCACCACTCAATCTTACTATCGAAATAGCTCCTACTCCTGCCGGCGAAGATATTGCACATATTGTTTTATCGAGATAAAGCATTACTTTTTTTTGCAAAAATAGGTAAAATATAATAAAGATGAATGTAATTACAAATGTGCAATTAATATTTTTCATTTTTTTAACTGCTGACTTATCTTAAATTCGTAAATTTGCAATCACAATTACTAAAAATAATGAAATTTAAAAAGTATTAATCAGGTTTGAACTTTTCCTAAATTGTAAAGAGTAATAATATTTGTGAGCCAATAAATGAAACATAGTTTTTGTAACATATTATCTTTACTTGTTGGGTTTTTGCTAATCTTACTAGTAACTCCTGCAATTTCGCAAAGCATAAGCGCTACATATACGTATGGAATTGGATCTGTTGATGGTAATTTTACAAGTACAGAGACATCATCAAATTGTCCATTAACATTAGGCTTAAAGCTGCCACAAGGAGCAACAATAATTGGAGTTGACGTAGAATATAGTATAACTTCAATTGGAGAAGCATTAATGTCGCAACAGGTTTCACAATTAAGATGCATATCTTCTGGCGGCACAAACGAATCCGACGTGTATTTTGGAGCTGGAGAAAGCTCTGGTACTTTTAATTATAAAAGAACAAATCTCAATATAGCATCAAATGTTGGAGGTGGTCAAACTGTTTTTTTTGAATTGCATGTCGGTATTACAGATTGTGAAGATACTTGCAGCAATTCGTCAGTTTTCGTAAATAATAATTGGAAAATCACGGTCAATTTTGCTACACGAGCGGCATGTAGTATTACTCCATTTGGAGGATTAGCAAGTTGTTACCCGACTATTGGATGCAATGGTGTGAGTACACCAATTTATTTAAGTGCACAAGGCTATTCTCAAGGATTGACGGGGCTTTCATATAAGTGGCAAAGAAGCACTAATGGCAGTACTGGATGGACAGATATTAATGGAGAAACTAATCCAGAATCAGCGGTGTTTACAGTAAGTATTGGTATTTTTTTCAGATTAGCAGTATCATGTCTTAACACAGGAGAAATCTCTTATTCAAATGTAATTAGCTACACTGTTTCTACTTGCCAATCTTATAATATTGGAAGTAATTCGAATCCTTTAAGTACATGTAATGCAATGTTTTATGACAGTGGCGGAAACTCTGATTATGGAAACTCTGAAAGCAAAGTGGTAAAGTTTTGTTCAAATTCTGGAAATCATGTTAGAATTGAATTTTTAAGCTTTGACACTGAAGATAATGGCGATATTGGTAGATATCAGGTTAGATATGATAAATTGGTGGTTTTTGATGGTGCTAGCACTTTAGATCCACCAATGTTTGAGTTTTCAGGACTGCAAACACCCGAAAATAAAGTGCCAATTATTATTTCTTCTGGCGAGTGTTTGAGTTTTCGTTTTACTTCTGATGCAAGTACTGTGAAACCTGGTTGGGTTGCGCATGTTAGTTGCACAGACGAAGAGAATAATATTGCCTCACAATATTGTGTTACAGCACCAAATATATGCAACCTAAATGGCTACCAAGGTGCTACAAGCAATTTTTACAATATTGAAAGAGTAAACGAGCAAATTGAAGATACTGGACCTTTCTTCCCAGGCAATGCTGCTTTGGATAATAATTCATTTATTACTTTCATTGCATCTTCTTCAACCGTAGTCCTTAATATTACGGTTTCTGATTGTCATGGAGGGTTTGCAGATCCTGGTGGGATTCAATTTGTTGTATATTCTGGCTCCGATTGTAGTTTTAACTCACTTGTTAGCAGCACTTACTATATCGACCCAGGATTAATAGAAGGAACACATAATGTTGTAATTTCCAATCTTGTTGCTGGAAATAAATATTATATGATGACTGATGGGAATTATGGTGCTGTATGTAATTATTCAATTACAGCAACTTCAGGAATTGAGTTAGCCAAAGTTAATCCTCCTCAAACCACATTATGCGAAGGTCATTCAGCAATTATTACTGCATCTGGAGGAAGTAGTTTTCATTGGTCGGGACCATCAGGGTTTTCTTCTAATCAAGCATCTATTACGGTCACAGAACAAGGAGTTTACACTGTCACTATAACTGGTGGCATAAGTGATTGCCCATCGGAAGTAATTCTCAATTCTGTGGTTGAAGTAATCCCAAATGTCGGCACTCCAACTTTCAATATTCCAACATTTTATTGTAAAGGAAGCAATATCCCTGCACTTCCTACCACATCTTTAAACGGCATTGTAGGCATCTGGACTCCAGCACTCAACAATAATCAAACTACAACATATACATTTCTTAGTAATAATGGAGTTTGTGCAGAACCATATTATCATACTATTACGATAAGTCCTAATCTAATTGTGCAATCAACTCCACCTGCTTGTTTTGGTGGTAATGGAGTTTTAACCTTTAGTTCAAACAGTCAGCAATTACCTTTAACATTTAGAATAAATGGCATTATGTCCACCTCTCCTATATCTTTACCATCTGGAACTTATACGGTGTCTGTAACCGATATTAACGGATGTACAGCATCTCAAATTAAGACGATTTCTGATCCTGAGAAATTGCTAGTTGAATATTTTCTTACTGATAGAAGTTGTTATGGAAAAACAGATGCAGACATAAAAGTAACAGCGGAAGGTGGTTTTAAGCCATATACCTTTGGCCTTTTATGTGGAGAGATGAATTTTGAAGGAGAAGAACATTTTAATCTTACAGAATCGGAGTACACAGTTATGGTTCGTGATAGGAATAATTGTACTGATTCAAAAATTGTAAATATTTACGAGCCAGCAGAATTAATGGCTGAGTATATTTCTCATAATCCAAGCTGTATTGGAAATATTGATGGGTTTATTGAACTTTTTATTACAGGAGGAACAGAGCCTTATACTGTTTTCTGGGATAACGATTCTTCTATTCTTTCAATGGCATATGGATTAAATGAAGGAGTTTATGATATTATAATTGCAGATACAAATCTATGCAATATTAAAATTGAAGAAATAAGCCTTTCTGACTTGCAGTTTGAGTGTCTAAGTATTCCAAATGCTTTTTCGCCAAATTCAGATGGGATAAACGATATTTGGGTACTCGAAAATCTAGAGATTTACACTCAATCAATTTTAAATATTTATAACAGATGGGGTCAACTTATATACAGTGGAAACTGTGCCGAAAAATGGGATGGCACATATAACGACCGATTTGTTCCATCTGGCCCTTATGTATATTTGCTTATTTTAAATGATGGAACAGAACCTAAAACAGGAATTGTGACTGTAGTTTATTAGGATAGCTAATCTATTGTTTTTTACTAAAGCTGAGGCTGAGAAAAATTAGCTCCGCCGAGGCGGATTCGAGTTTCGTTTTTTTAGACTTGTCTAATATTTTTTATTTTTCACAATCACTACGCATTCCATCTTTTAGGATTGTCAATAACATATTGTTTTACCACAGAATAATCGTCATCAATTTTTATGATTGAATGTAATAATCATTTTGCCAATTTTTTATATCACCTAGAATTTTTTCAGAATTCTGTATGTCTGACGTAATAAAATACAATCCTGGTAATGAATAGTCATGGCTAACTTTTCTATTCGATCGGTTTAAATGTAAATTTCTATTTGATTTCATGGCAACACAACTATCACATTTTTTCAAACCTCAAATTCTCAATCCTATTCCCACAATAAACCCTCACAACATAGCTGCCAGCTACC
>JBBQCZ010000133.1:0-11335 GCA_038319215.1 Bacteroidales bacterium
GTTCGGTGAGAAGACTTATCTGGTGCTCAGCCTGGCAGATATTCGCTGCATCACTCATTTCATAAACACATCCATCCCAATGTGAAACTCTAGCCCTTCATTGCTGTTCCAATGCAAACCAGAGCATCCTCACACAAAAAAAAGAGAGAGCTGACACTATGGCTATCATCCATGGGGTCAGCTCTTTTTACGCTATACTCAACTTTGATTAATAATTTTTAAAATCGCCTCACCATACTTTTCAACCTTAGCATCAGCAAAGCCATTGATAGATAAAAGATCCTTTTTACTTTTAGGCATTTTTAAAAGAATATCATCCATCTGCTTGTCATTGAATATGAAATAAGGTTTGATATTTTCCTTTCTACATGTCTCAAGGCGATAGGCTTTAAGATTTTTTATGAGCGTGTCTCTATTATCATCAGAAAGTGTCGCCGTCATATTTATACTCGGCTTTGATTCAAACTTCGGCTTTGCTTCATACTTTGGTTTCGCTTCCTCAATTGGTTTTACTTCTTCCACCACTTCAGTTTGCAACGGTTCCTGAGACAAAAGCGCTTCATATTTCTTTGAATAGTCGGACAAATTCGGTGTATGGAGACTAAGCAATCTCTCCGCAAGTGAGAGTAATTCTTTATCGTTACTTGGCAATTCTTTACAAAGGTTGTTAGCCTCTTTAATATACTTGATTAGTTGGTCCGCACGAATGACCTGATCCTTAACATCCTTCTTCGCAAATTTAGCATTTAAAATCGTCTTTGGATTCGCAAGAACAACAATTGAACGATGCAAACCATAAAAATACTTATCAATTAGAACCTTTTTCAGTAGATTGTTCTGGTTGTCCTTTTTTAACTGGAATAAAATATCCAGATGTCGTTTGTTCTGCGTAATCGGTGAATAGATGCCTTCTTTAACCTTTTTACCGTAAAGCAAATATTCTCGAATAAAGTTACCAGTGCCATCAATTGTGATATCGCCAATCAGGTTTTTACATTCGATTAAAAAGATTAACTTGCGTGTGATAACAATATAATCAATTTGAGCGTTCAAGCCACCAGTTTCATAATGAACATCCCGCAACACATACATTGGCATAGCGGCATTTTTAAGTTCAAAGGCAATATTATTTTCACCAAATTCACCAATCTGCGTTAACTTAATTTCTCGATCGATTTGTTCCTTCAACTTTCCAGATGCTTTTTCTTGTAAAATCTGTAGTTTGTTTATGTATTCACTAGAATCACTTGTTTCCTTTAAAAATACGGGTTTGTCTAACCGATCAAATAGTCCCATAAGCTACCTCCTGTGTTAAATTTAGTATACACGATAAAAGAAAGCTTTGTATACGCATTTGTACCATTTAACTTCAAAATAAACCCATATAACTAGAATGATTATGATATAATGAACTCAATGGATTTGGAAGAAATGGAAATGGATGCTGAATTGCATCATACTACATAAATAGAGAGAGCATGTCACAAAAGCCAGGGGAAATATATGAAGCGCGCATTCACAGGAAACAGTGACGAGCTTTGCCATGAGCTCAAAGAAATACATAATAATGCAAACATAATAATCAAGATAGCCTTTATCCGAGTAAGTGGGATGAGGGCTATTTCTCATGTTTAAAGGTGAACCTATGAATCGAGACGTATTACTGACAAACATAAAAAATATGAACATTTGGAAAAAACATGATCAAAGAGCGCCACATAAGCCGCTCTTAATTCTATATGCACTTGCACAACTACAAGCCAATCAAAAGCAATGGCTCGACTACAAAGTTGTGAGTGAAGACCTTAGAAGATTGTTAATCGATTTTGGACCCTACAGAAAATCCTATCATCCAGAGCAACCATTTGTGAGATTGGCGAATGATGGTATTTGGCAATTAGAAGCTAAAGAATTTACCAGTGTGATTTCAATACAAGACCTAAATATAAAAGATAACTGGTTAAAAACACATGATACAATGGGTGGTTTTAATGATGACGTGTTCCAGTTACTAAAGACAGACCAAAATCTCGTAAGAGAAATCGCAGAAATGCTGTTAGATATGCATTTCCCTGAATCCTTGCATGAGGACATACTCAGCGCCGTTGGACTAGATATTAGTTATCCCAACGCCTATACAGTTACGAGGGCTTTAAAACGAGATCCAGCGTTCAGAGAAAAAATATTAAGAGCATACGGTTATAGCTGTGCAGTTTGTGGTTTCAATGTAAGACTTGGAAACAAACTAGTCGGCGTCGAAGCGGCCCATATCAAATGGCATCAAGCAGGCGGTCCAGATATAGAAAACAATGGCATCGCACTTTGTTCCATGCACCACAAGTTATATGATCTTGGCGTATTTACTATCAACACGCAGCACAACATCATCGTTTCACAGAACGCGCATGGGACTCAAGGGTTGGATGATTGGTTACTGAGGTATCATAGTCAAAAGGTTATTAAGCCGATTGAAATGTCATATATGCCGGAGCTGGAGTTCTTGGACTGGAATGTTCGGGAAGTGTTTAAGGGTGAGGGACTAAGCTTCTATAAATGATTTGATAGCAAATAATATATGTAAAATTGAATATTATATTAAAGAGGTATTATGTGAAAAAAATTGAAGTAGTTGCCGCAATACTAAAAAAGGACAAATCAGTACTATGTTTGCAACGTGATGTAAATAAGTACGATTATATTTCAAATAAATTTGAATTTCCAGGTGGAAAAGTAGAACTAAATGAAGATCATAAACAAGCATTACAACGTGAATTACGAGAAGAGATGGCTATTGAAATTGAAGAAAATGATATGAATTATTTCATGAAAATTGAACATGTCTATCCAGATTTTATTATAATCTTACACGTTTATATTTGTGAGGTATATGAGTTGTCGTATAAGTTACATGAACACATTGATGCTAAGTGGTGTTGTGCGGATAGTATAGGTGAACTAGACTGGACAGCGGCAGATGTACCAATCGTTGAAAAACTTTTGTCTGAGATGGTCATATGAGTTTTCAAAAGGAGCATAATATAATGAAATCAGAACTACGCCAATCACTTGAAACGGGCTTTATTGACAAAGCGATTCCTTCATATGCATACTTTCAGCCAAAACTCATTGTTAACGACAAAAAACAGAAAAAGAAAATTTTATCAACATTGTTGTATGAACTCAATCACTGTAAATCATTTGTTTTTTCGGTTGCCTTTTTATCGAAAAGTGGCGTCGCAGTTATAATTAACACACTAGACGAACTAAGGGTTAGAGGAATCAAAGGTGAAGTGTTAGTATCGCAATATTTAAACTTTACTCAGCCAGAAGCACTAAAGACTCTAATGCAATTTGATAATATTGACCTACGCATTGTGACACATGGTGATTTTCATGCAAAAGGCTATTTCTTTAAACATGAAAACCATAATGCTATGATTGTCGGCAGTAGCAACCTTACTGCACCTGCACTGACCACAAACAAAGAATGGAACCTCTATGTATGCGCCATGGACGAGTCAAAATTGATTGAGGACTCCCTCGTTATTTTCTACGACGAGTTTCATAAAGCGCAAAAAGTGGACACCGCGTATATCAACTACTATGAGAATGTGTATAAATATCAAGTGAGCATTGCACTGGTCAGCGAAAAAAACGTAGCTGCGTATGCAGAAGCATCACCAATAGTTTTGAGACCCAATTCCATGCAAGAAGATGCCTTGCGAAGTCTCATGAAACTAAGGAGTGCTTCCCCATCAATTAATAAAGCCATGATTATCTCAGCAACTGGCACTGGAAAGACATTTCTCTCTGTATTTGATGCACAAAATTTTAATCCTAAAAGGCTCTTGTTTGTTGTTCATCGCGCAAATATTGCAAAAAAAGCAATGGAGAGTTATAAACGCGTATTTGGTAACTATAAATCTATGGGTCTTTTTTCAGGTTTCCACAAGCAAACTAATGAAGACTTTGTTTTTTCAACCATTCAAACGCTTTCTAAAGATGAAAATCTTAAAATATTTAAACCTGATGACTTCGATTACCTTGTTATCGACGAATCACATCATGTCGGAGCAGACACTTACCAAAAGATACTGAGCTATTTTAAGCCTAAATTTCTACTTGGAATGACGGCTACTCCAGAGCGTACAGATGGATACAATGTGTTTGCAGATTTTGACCATAATATCGCATTTGAAGTTCGGCTCAACCGCGCACTTGATGAAGGTATGCTCAGCCCATTTCATTATTATGGTGTTACAGATCTTAGTATTGAAGAAGAAAATGTTAAAACTAACACCTCATTCTTGAATTTAACATCAGATGAGAAAGTCAATCAAATTATTGAAAAGTCCAAGTTTTATGGAACAGACTCGGGCAATGTTTATGGACTTGTGTTCTGTAATGAGAAAAGAGTTGCGCGAGAATTATCAAAAAAATTCAATGCTCACGGTTATAAAACTATTGCACTAACCGGTGATGATAGTGAAGAACTAAGAGAAGATGCAATCAATCGCCTTGAAAAAGACAAAGGGTTAGAAAAGCTCGAATATATTTTCACTGTAGACATTTTCAACGAAGGTATTGATATCCCAAAAGTTAATCAAATCATTTTGCTTAGACCCACGCAGTCTGCTATCGTATTCGTACAGCAGCTAGGACGTGGACTTAGGAAAACCGAAGGAAAAGAATACTTGACTGTAATTGATTTCATTGGGAATTATCAATCAAACTACCTGATCCCTGTGGCGCTTTATGGTGATTCAACTTATAACAAAGACAAGCTGAGAAGGCTACTTTCTGGTGGAAGTGCTGAAATCCCTGGTGCATCAACAGTAAATTTTGATTTAATATCAAAAGAACGCATTTTTAGGGCCATTGATGCAGCAAATATGTCATTGAAAAAAGATTTAGACAGAGATTATACATTACTTAAGTTTAAAATTGGGAGCATACCACTCATGATGGACTTTGTGGAGCACGGTACTAGAGATCCGTTTTTATATGTATCGTATGCAAAGTCATATTTTAACTACATTGAACAGAAAGAAGACGCTTACAAGAACAAACTCAATTCAACTCAAAAGAAATTTTTAGAAGTGTTCGCTAATGAAATTGCAAATGGGAAACGCTTTGAAGAACTCTTTCTTGTGATGATATTACTCGAAAAGAGAGAAATTGACGCATATGAATTACTTCGATTATCTGAAACTTGTGAATTAATGAACCCATTAGATAAACAGACAATCAGTTCTGTATATCGAAACCTTAACTTACAATTTGTAAAGGAAGCCCTTAATAAAAAGAGGGTGACTGTATCTGAAAAGTACGGAATTATAACTCTTGATGAGGTTATTTTCAACTCTTTTGGAAAGGTAGTTTTTGATTCCAACTTCGCTTTGTGGCTTGAAAACCAATATTTTAAAGCGATTCTTATAGACAATATTAACTATGCCGTTTACACCTACAAGGAAGGGTTTGATCGTGAAAAATACAACAACGGCTTCGTACTTTACAAAAAGTATACGCGCAAAGATGTATTTCGTATTTTGAATTGGGACGAAAATCCAGTTGCGCAAAATGTGGGTGGTTACATGATCAGCAAGGACAAATCAAATTGTGCAATTTTTGTGAACTATCATAAGGATGAGGAAATCAGCAACACAACAAAGTATGAAGATAAGTTTTTGACGCCAGAGCTTTTTCAATGGATGTCGAAGTCGAAGCGAACCATGAAGAGTCCAGATGTCATAGCGATTACTAAATTTGAAATAAATAGTATGCGATTGCCACTATTTATTAAGAAGCACAATGACGAAGGAGCAGCATATTATTATATGGGCGATGTAGAGCCTATACCAGAAATGTTCGAAAATGAAATGATGTCTGATGACAATGGGAAAAATGTTTCTGTTGTAAAAATGATAGTTAGGTTATTGACACCAGTATCGCAAGAGATGTATGGGTATATAAGGGAAAAGTAATTTATGCCTAAAAGGGAAAAAAATATGGAACCTGAACTAGGTTAAATAAAGGAAGATCGTTTTATTAAAACCTTGATTATACTCATTTTTAGTATGTCAACTTCTGTCAGTGAACAAAAGCAAAAGTTAAGTTTAAATTTTAATCATATGAAAAACTTCAAAAGAAATTTAGAAATATAAATTTTATTAAGATCCTACAGTGTAAAAAAGGAATAAAAGTTTGATGTAAAAAGGAGTCCTACATGGTTAGTGTCTTAGAAAATGATAAAATTCAAAGGAAACTTGATAATGAGTTAATTCAAGCAATTTTGAGTGAAGATTCAGAACTTATTGATAAATTGATTCAGAATGGTGCAAATCCGAATTTTGTTGATGAAAATGGTAAATCAGTCTTGTTCTATGCTTGCTCTACGGACAATTATGAATTGGTTGAGGCTATTATTACAGAAATAGACATGATTGATATCGCCTATGGATGCACAGCACTAAATGCTACTGATAATGAAGAAATAATCGAGCTATTATTTCAATATGGAATGAGTCGAGAAATTGAATATTATGACGATTTTCGATATTATGCTAATTTTGAAGAGGTCTACCATTTTGATAATGAATTCAGAGATGACGTGATAAAGAAAGTAATAGAGTTGAATAAAAATATTGCTATGATGCTTGTTTTAAATAAAGAAGAGATAAATTCTTCTGAGGTAGAGTTCATTGAAGACTTAAGAGTATTGGGTGTAACATCACTGAATTTGGGTAAGGCAATAATTGATTACTCAATTGAGCGATGTGACATATATTCTTTGAATACTGTGTTTGAAAAATCAGGATATTTAGTATCTTATGAGGGTTCTAATAATTCTCTTGAAGGTAAGACAGGAATATACTTTGTTGAATGAAAAGACCTAGAGTGACAGGCAACAGAATGACGGAAACTTTTAGAAAATGGCTGTATGCAAGTGAAATGAGCAGTGTTGAAACTGGAAATTGAGTTTCTTCCCCAAAAGTGTCTGTAACCCGAAGGTGTTATTATCTTGGGATGATAGAAGCCGTAGGATATCCGAAAGAGTTTATGATGGAAGGTACTGATAAAGCTGCAGTTGAAATTTATTATAGGTTGGATACTTCTGTGCGTCGGGATATTTATGATTATTTTATGGTGGAGTAAAAACTTTAGTGTATAGTAAAACATAAATTTTTATAACATAAAATATAATAGTTTCGATATGAAGTTTGATTGTTTTATTCATTGATTTTTAGAAGAAAATTAATGAATAGAAAATATAGAATTTTGCTTTTCAAACCCAGATTAATTAAATTGGACATTATATATATAGAGGTAAATATGGGAATCCTATCAAGATTATTTAAGAAAACTGCAAAAGTAGATCATTGTAAAATGACAAATCCTATTCCTGAACAAGTTGATAGTCTTTTCGTTATTGACAAACAAATTCAGGTTTTATTATTGTGCGATAAATATATTGCTAGGAGTAACTATCGTGATATCACAAATGAGTATGATAAAATTGTCCACTTCTTTAAAGTTCTTGAATCTAGTAATTTGATAAGCGAATTTTGCCAAAAGCATAATCTGAATCAACATTTATTGATTACTTGCATTAATAAAATTGACAATTTAGCTGCGTTAGTTGAAGTACATAATAATGATTTTGTCCATAATACTAAAATCAAGGAAAAGGCGTATTTGGATTCAATCCTTAAAGACATAGATCCTCTTATTTCACTTGATGAGAATCAGAGAGAAGTTGTGCTAACAGATGAAGACTATTGTTTGGTTATCGCTGGTGCAGGTGCGGGTAAAACGACTACGGTTGCTGCGAAAGTCAAATATTTAGTTGAGAAGAAAGACATTGATCCGAAACAAATATTGGTAATTTCGTTTACCAATAAAGCCGTTGATGAATTAAAAGAAAAAATCAATAGAGATTTAGCTATTGATTGTCCAATCACGACTTTTCACGCGACTGGTAATGCTGTCATACGTAAGAATAATGATGCTAAATTGAACATTTTTGATTCAAACAAATTGTATTATGTCCTAAAAGAATATTTTCAGGATTGTTTAATTAGCAATAAAGAGCTGATTAATAATATGATACTTTTTTTTGGATCGTATTTTGAAAGTGCAAGCGATCCACTAAATTTCAATTCACATTTTGTTGATCAAGCGACGAAAAAGTACGAAACTATTAAAAGTGACTTAAATGACGTTAATCATGAAATTACTGATAGTAGAAGTAAAAAGCTAATTACTATAACAAATGAAATATTGAGATCTCAGCAAGAAGTTGACATAGCAAATTACTTATATCTTAATAATATTGAGTATAAATATGAACCGATTTATCAATATAATATAAAATTCTCAAATAAACCCTACACCCCCGACTTCATCATAAAGCAAGATGATAAAACTTGTTATATTGAGCATTTCGGTATTACTGAATCAGGGGAGAGTAATCGTTATAGCTCAGATCAACTAGAACTGTATAAAAAAACGATTAATGACAAAATTCGGATGCATAAAAAACATGGTACTCTGTTAATACATACTTTTTCACAGTATAATGATGGACGTACGATTGTTGAGCACTTAAAAGAGGAATTAATTAGTCATGGTTTTGAAATGAGTCAAAGGGCTCAAGAAGAAGTGATTGGTAAGTTAATAAATGCAGAACAGTCAAGATATTTTAGCAAGTATATTGATTTAATTAGTCGATTCATCAATAATTTTAAAGCAAATGCATATGGTATTGAAGACTTCTCAAAGATGTCACAAATGACATCTAATGTGAGATCAAAATTATTTTTAGAAATTACTAAAAGTTGCTATTTAGCTTATCAAAGGTTTTTAGCAGAGAATAATGCTGTAGATTTTCAGGATATGATTAATGAATCTGTAAAAATTTTAAATGAAGTAAAGTTGATGAATGAAAAATTAGATTTCAAGTATATAATTGTAGATGAATATCAAGATATTTCTAGACAAAGATTTGACTTAACGAAAGCACTAGCTGATGTGACGAATTCAAAAATTATTGCAGTAGGAGACGACTGGCAATCGATTTATGCATTTAGCGGTTCTGACATTACTTTGTTCACGCAATTTTGCAAGATAATGGGATATGGAAAGCAACTCAATATAGTCAACACATATAGAAATGCTCAAGAAGTTATCGATATCGCTGGAAATTTTATTCAAAAAAATACGAATCAAATTAAGAAGGCATTGATTTCACCTAAAAATATTAAAGATCCGGTTATCATTTATACTTATGACAGCACTCTTAAAAAGCCTGGCGAAGGTTCGCGAAGCGGTTCTAACTATGCAGTTTCAAAAGCGACAGAGATAGCATTGGATAATATTGTAAAATATAATTCTGAGGAAAATAAGAGCCAGGATTCAACGGTGTTGTTAATTGGAAGATTTGGATTCGATGGTGTTAAGTTAGAACAAACAGGCCTATTTCAATTTGATAAACGAAAATCTAAATTGAAGTCCATTAAATATCCTAAAATGAATATTATTTTTATGACTGCTCATTCTTCAAAAGGTTTGGGATACGATAACGTCATCGTAATAAATGGGAAAAATGAAACATATGGCTTTCCAGCGAAAATTGAAGATGATCCAGTCTTAAAGTTTGTTCTAAAGCATGATGATAGTATAGATTATGCAGAAGAACGAAGACTTTTTTATGTAGCTTTAACAAGAACTAAAAACAGAGTGTTTATTATTGCACCAAAACAAAATCCGTCTGAGTTCCTTTTAGAAATAAAGAAGGATTATAAAAATGTGGTTTTAGAAGGTGACTGGGATGAACAAAAAACAGCATCTGTTAATAAGAAAATCTGTCCAATTTGCGGTTTTCCACTACAATATCGATATAAGAATTCATACGGACTCAGACTTAACATTTGTACCAATGAACCCGAAATTTGTGGCTTTATGACGAATGATATTCGCGGTAAGAAGATTTCAATTTTAAAATGTAATCAATGTGAAAGTGGTTATTTGGTGGTAAAGAGAAAGGGCGACGGTAAAGCGAAACCTTTCATGGGCTGTACTAATTATTTGCCAAGCGGCAAAGGCTGTAACAATTCAATGACAATGGAAACCTATTATTCTAATTATTCACTTACAGATGATTGTGAAACAAATAGTTTCAATGAGAATGCAGATGAAAATCCAGTAAATAAAGTAGCTGTAAATTCTTCAAAGAACGATAAAAGTATAGACGAGATAAAAAAGAACGAAGAAATTGAAGACATCAATATGTCAACTTTATCTTCAGGAAAGGAATATTTAGCCACAATACAAGTAATTATTGCATGTATTACACAAATTAGTGAACTTCATTTTTTTGGTAAAAACTTAATTTTGGATATTTTAAGAGGAGCAATTAATAAAAAAATATTACAATACAAATTTGATCAAATTCCCACTTATGGAAGACTAAAGCATATCAATCGAGAAGAATTGGAAATCGCAATTGATTGGCTAATTAAGAAAGGTTTTTTATATCAACGTGAAGGGATGTATCCAGTTATCCATTTGACTCACAAAAGTAACAGCATTAATACTGAAATCAGTGAAAGCGAATTAACTGCATTAAAGCGAGCGATCCAATTGGCTAAAAAAAATGAAAAATGATTTGACAAAGTTTTGCTTGAATTAATCCTGTGAGTGGATATCGATAATATTCCCAATGTTAACTTGGGTCCCGTAATATTTGTAAAACATTTGGTATTGGATTATCTAAACAATATGCAATAATGCAAATGATACAACCACAGGAATTGAAGATTATACACATAGCAAATCGCGGAGCTATGGAATAGCTAGCATTAAATTATATAGTAAAGGATGGGATAGCAACTTGAAAAGGAGTTTTTATGTGGATATAATGAAGAGCTCTTTATCTGAAGATACGTCTGGATGACAGGCATAAAATGACTGTATACAAGTGAATTAAATGGTTTTGAAGCATTAAAATGAGTCACCGCCAGAAAGACGTCTGTCACCAGATGGCGTAGATATATGCATTACTAAATGGAGGTGAAATTATAGTTATGAATGATAATAATGTTTTTGACATGGATCATAAAAATGAAATAAATGAGTTGCTTGAAATGTTTGATTTTGAACCGATTTCAGACAATGATTCTCAAAAAATAGACAAAAAAAACGAAATTCGTGATGAAACTGGAGCTAATACTAAAAACATTCACAATACAGAAGAGATAATTAAAAGCGGTAAAAACGGAGTTGTTAAGTGTTTATGGTAAAATAGAAATGAACAAAACGGCAATCAAAAATGACA
>JBBQCZ010000134.1:0-11167 GCA_038319215.1 Bacteroidales bacterium
TTTTGCGGACTGGACGGGACTCGAATCCCAAAATTGTAGAAATCTATGATTTCCAAACAATTTTGAGGACTCTCGAAAATCTAAGAAATTACAAATTTCTGATTTTCGGAGCCCGCGACCCCCGAACAGAATCGCACTAAAATACAAAAAGCCCACATTTCTGTGAGCTTTTTGCGGACTGGACGGGACTCGAACCCGCGACCCCCGGCGTGACAGGCCGATATTCTAACCAACTGAACTACCAATCCTTAAATCGGCTGCAAATATAGAGCAGGTTTTTGAATTCACCAAATCTTTTTTGAAAAAAAAACAATTTTCTTTGAGTTTTTTTTGTTCATAAATTCTATTGCGCTGATAATCAACTTGTTTATTGCAAATTTTTATTTTATTTTATTTTAAGACTACACTAATAGCAATATTCATAACCAACGCAATAACTTATAATTTATATGTTACTGCAATTTATAAAACATACTTTGGTATAGTTTCCAACTTAAAAACCAACATATAATAGATTTTTCTGTTACTTTTGCAAATAAATCTTTAGTAATGGAAACAAACTTAAAGTTAACTATACCTTTTTACCTTGACAGATCGTTTGAAAAATTTTCAGATAATCCTTTCTTAGGTTTCTCCGACGAAAAAGCTTTTACTTACTCTGAAATTAAACAGAAAATTAATAATGTAATTGCGTATCTTGAATCTTGTGGTGTTAAACCAGGTGATAAAGTAGCTATTCTATCTAATAATATGCCTAATTGGGGCATAACATATTTTGCTGTAGCTTGTATGGGTGCTATTACAGTTCCAATACTTCCAGATTTTAAATCTCATGAAATTCAGAATATTCTTCAACATAGTGAATCTAAAGTATTGTTTGTTGCTGAACTACTTGTTTCAAAAACCACTGAGATAGAAACCGATTTTTTAACTACTGTAATTAGAATAAATGATTTTAGTTTAATAAGTAGTAAAGTTGTGGATAGTATTGATTTGAATTTAACATCTGAAGCTGAATATAAAGTAGAAGAAGAAGATGTTGCTTTAATAATTTACACCTCCGGAACAACTGGAAACTCAAAAGGAGTGATGCTAACACATAAAAATATTTGTTTTAATGCTAAACAATGTGGCATTTTACAACCAATATTCCCATCGGATGTTTTCCTTTCATTTTTACCGTTATCGCACTCATACGAAAATACTTTAGGCCTATTATTACCAATGGCTAATGGCGCATCGGTGTACTATCTTAGGAAATTGCCAACCCCAGCTGTGCTTTTGCCGGCTATGCAGGTTATTCATCCTACAATTATGTTGTCGGTTCCATTGATAATTGAGAAAATTTATAGAAATAAAATTTTACCTTCAATAAATTCTAAAAAACTTACTAAGCTACTTTATAAAATTCCTGCTACAAGAAAAATTATGAATGCTGCTGCTGGTCGTAAACTAATGCAATCTTTTGGTGGAAAAATTAGATTCTTTGGTATTGGTGGAGCAAAACTTGATTCTGTTGTGGAAAAGTTTCTCTTAGAAGCAAAGTTTCCTTATGCTATTGGTTATGGCTTAACAGAAACTTCACCAATGGTTGCCGGTGTAAATCCTCATACTGTTCGACATAATTCAACTGGACCAAAAATTGAAGATATTGAGCTAAAATTAAATGATATCAATCCTGCAACAGGTGAAGGTGAAATTTGGGTTAGAGGCGATATGGTGATGAAAGGTTATTATAAAGAGCCTGAATTAACAAAAGAGGTAATTACCGAAGATGGTTGGTTTAAAACTGGCGATTTGGCAACTTTGGATAAAGATGGATTTGTCTTTATTAAAGGCCGTATTAAAAATGTAATTATTGGGTCAAGCGGAGAAAATATTTACCCTGAAGAAATAGAAACTCTTATCAATAATTTTGACTTTGTAATTGAGTCATTGGTTATTGAAGAAAAAGGTAGACTAGTTGCTATGGTTCACTTAAACATGGAAGAACTAGAAGTTAAGTATCGTCATCTAAAAGAAGATGTTGATGTGAAAATTGATGAGCTAAAAGCTGATATGCTAGTTTATATTAATTCTAAAGTGAATAAATTCTCAGCGATTAAAACAATTACCCTACAAAAAACACCTTTTGAGAAAACTCCAACTCAGAAGATTAAAAGATACTTATACAGAAAGTAGCAGCTAATTAAAATACATAAAATTGCCTCTTAAGACATTAAGCTTTTAATGTCATTTGGCACTCTTATTTTTTTATTTTCAAATAAAGATTTAAATCACTATTTATATTAAAAAAGAACACTACTTTTGCAGCCTGAATTTTTGAAGATGGAAGATATTAGAAATATTGCGATTATTGCGCACGTAGACCACGGAAAGACAACACTTGTAGATAGAATTTTGCATCAGGTTAAGCTTTTTAGAGACAATCAACAAATGGGTGATTTGATCCTTGATAGTAACGACTTGGAAAGAGAAAGAGGAATTACAATTCTTTCAAAAAATGTTTCTGTAAGATATAAAGATGTTAAAATTAATATTATTGATACTCCTGGTCACTCCGATTTTGGTGGTGAAGTAGAACGTGTACTTAACATGGCTGATGGTGTGTTGCTGATTGTTGATGCCTTTGAAGGGCCAATGCCACAAACTCGTTTTGTTCTTCAAAAAGCTATTGAATTAGGACTTAAACCAATTGTAGTTGTAAATAAAGTTGATAAACCAAATTGCAATCCTGAATTGGCAAACGAAAAAGTGTTTGACTTAATGTTTAGTCTTGATGCAACCGAAGATCAACTTAACTTTCCAACAGTTTACGGATCTGCAAAACAATCATGGATGGGTCCTGAATGGAGTGAGCCAACAACTGATGTAAGTTATTTGCTAGACGTAATTTTAGATACTATTAAACCTGCAACTTATCCTGAAGGTTCGTTGCAAATGCGTATTACAAGTCTTGATTATTCTTCATACACCGGACGTATTGCTATTGGCAAAATTACTCGTGGTCAAATAAAAGCAGGTGATCAAATTTCAATTGTTAAAGCTGATGGTTCAATTACTAAGGCTCCAGTAAAAGAATTATATCTTTTTGAAGGTCTTGCAAAAGAAAAAACAAAAAACATTGTTGTCGCTGGTGAAATCTGTGCAATTTTAGGTATTGATGCATTTGATATTGGAGATACTGTTTGTGATTATCTTGAACCAGAAGCGTTAAGTCCAATAAAAGTTGATGAACCAACAATGAGTATGCTTTTTGCAAGCAACGACTCTCCATTTTTTGGTAGAGAAGGAAAATTTGTTACTTCTCGTCAACTCAGAGATCGACTATATAAGGAAATCGAAAAAAACCTCGCATTAAAGGTTGTTGAAACAAATTCTGCCGATAAATTCATGGTATTTGGTCGTGGTATCCTCCATTTATCAATTTTAGTTGAAACAATGCGTCGCGAAGGTTTTGAACTTCAATTAGGTCAACCACGAGTAATTATTAAAGAAGTTGATGGTGTAAAATGCGAACCTATTGAATATTTAACTGTTCAAGTACCAGAAAATTTTGCAGGAAAAGTAATTGAGGTCGTTACTCAACGTAAAGGCGAAATTCTAAATATAGAAGTTAAAAATGAGAGATCAAATCTTGAATTTTATATGCCTTCACGTGGTTTAATTGGAATTAGAAATATTCTTTTAACTGCCACAGAAGGCGAAGCTGTAATCGCTCATCGTTTTAAAGCATTTGAGCCTTTGAGAGGCGATTTGGGAATTCATAGAAATGGTTCGCTTATAAGTATTGAAACTGGAACTGCAATTCCATATTCAATTGACAAACTTCAAGATAGAGGCAAATTCTTTATTTTTCCTGGCGAAGATATTTATTCTGGTCAGATAATTGGCGAGAATACTCGTAACGACGATCTTGGAATAAATGTTACTAAAACAAAGAAACTCACCAATGTAAGAGCATCGGGTACCGATGATAAGGCTGCACTTACTCCTCCAATTAAATTTTCGTTAGAAGAAGCTATGGAATATATTGCTGAGGATGAAATGATTGAGGTTACTCCAAAATCTATGCGTTTAAGAAAAGTTATTCTTAACGAAAATGATAGAAAACGAGCAAGCAAGGATAAATAACAGTTACTATAACTGAACATTTAACACTTTTCAGTCTAATTTCATAAATCATTTTTCTTATCTTTGACAAAAAAATGATCATGAGAAAAATACTACTCTCTGCAATTCTAACTTTTGCTGTTTTTACAGTGTTTGCGCAAAATCACGACACTGGTATATTTCGCACATATCCTCCAGGTTTTTATCATAAAGTAATAACTCGTGATATTGTTGGCGAAGATGCTTTTGGACAAATAAAGTACGAAGCTGTTCCAAGTTTTAAAATGGACTTTGGGGAGCGAATTTATCCTGTCCAAATTAGTGGATATACTACTGTTTTTCATACAGAACCAGTATCGCAAGGTAGCAGTGGAACATGTTGGGCATATTCGGCAACATCATTCATGGAAGCAGAATCGTACAGAATAACAAATAATAAAACTAAGCTTTCCGAAATGTACACTGTTTATTGGGAATATGTGGACAGAGCTAAAGAATTTGTCAAAACTAGAGGTGAAACATCAATTGGTGAAGGCAGTGAATCAAATGCGATACTAAGGACAATGAGAGATCACGGAATGATGCCTTATTCTGCTTTTTCGGGATTAAAAAGGAATCAACACTATAATGATCATAGTGCCATGTTCGAACAGTACGAATCGTATCTAAATTCTGTAAAACGTAATGATAATTGGAACGAACAATTGGTGGTAGATAGCGTAAAGAAAATACTTAACTACTATATTGGTACTCCATTAGAAACTTTTGAACACAAAGGAATTGAGTATAACTCACAAACTTTTATGACAGATGTGATGGGGCTAAATCCAAGCAAATATTTCTCTTTTATGTCATCAAAAGAATATCCTTACAATGAAAGACACGAGCTAGTAGAATTTGACAACTGGTGGCATTGCAGCGATTACTATAACATAAGTCTTGACGATTTTATAAAAGTTATTAATTACTCAATAACAAACGGCTATTCTGTAAGTTTGTGTGGAGATGTTTCGGAACCAGGTTATGATCAAATAGCTGAAGTAGGAGTTATTCCAACTTTTGATATCCCTTCCGAATATATTAATGAAGACTCTCGTCAACTTAGACTTTTAAACGGAACTACAACCGACGATCATTGCATTCACTTGGTGGGTTATCAAAAAGTAGGAGATGCATATTGGTATTTAATTAAAGATTCTGGTAGCGGAGGTTTTGATGGACGTAATAAAGGTTATCGTTTTTATCACGAAGATTACATCAAACTCAAAATGATGAACATAATGATTAACGTAGTTCCGGCAAGATTAATGCTTGAGAACATCATCAAATAAATAAAATGACAAATAAGTTTAAAAATGAAATAGAAGATGATAAAATTCCGGTACTTGAGGAGTTTTATTCTGTGCAGGGTGAAGGATTTAATACAGGAAAAGCTGCATATTTTGTTCGTATTGGTGGCTGCGATTTAGCTTGCCATTGGTGCGATTCAAAAGAAACTTGGGAACCAGAAATCCATCAGTTTATTCCAATTTCAGAAATTATTCAAAGAGTTAAGCAAACTGCCGCAGATGCAATTGTAGTTACAGGTGGAGAACCATTAATTTATAATTTTGATAAATTTTGCCTTGAAGCTCGAAATGCTGGTCTTACAATTATGGTAGAAACTTGTGGCGCTCATAACTTTAGTGGGATTTGGGATTGGGTTTGTTTATCACCAAAAAAGCAAAAACCACCAAAACCAGAGTATTTTCAAATTGCCGACGAACTAAAAGTTATAATTTACGAAGACAAAGATTTTAAGTGGGCAGAAGAATGTGCTAATAAAATCACAAAATCATGCGTTTTATTCCTGCAACCAGAATGGAGTAGATTTGAAAAAACGGGACAGATGGTTGTAGATTATGTGAAAAATAATCCTAAATGGAATGTTTCCGTTCAGACGCATAAATTTTTAAAAATACCATAGGCAAAGGAAATTTTAAATTAAAAATTGAAAAAATGAAAAAATCAATATTTACAATAATAGTATTTCTCTCATTCCTTGCTGTTTCTTGCTATGCTCAAGAAAAATCGGCATACACAACATCAAAACCTGCTATAAAGAGCTATAATAAAGCTGTAAGCTATATGGAATCAAGGCAGTATAATGCTGCAATTAGTGAAATATCAAATGCTGTAAATAAAGATCCAGGTTTTTTAGAAGCTTGGCTACTAAAAGCAGAAATGCATGATTATTTAAGCGATTTTCAACTTTCTTTTGAAGCATATTCAAAAGTTTTCGAAATAGATCCAAATTACGACCCTGCACTTAGCTTTAAGTTAGCCGCAAATAGTTTTAGAGTTGGACAATACGAGGTTGCAAAAACTTATATCGACTTTTTTTGTAATAATGTTGATACTGTAAAATATAGAAGTTACGATTTTGGCAGACTTCGCCGTTTTATTTATTTTGCTGAAAATGCTTATAAAAACCCAGTAGATTTTAATCCCGTTAACCTTGGCTCTGGAGTTAATACTCAATTTGATGAATATTGGCCTTCGCTATCTGTTGACGAAAAAGTCTTAGTCTTCACTAGGCAGATTCCAATAAATCCAAATAACCCATCTCGGGCGCAAGAGAGTATGCATGAAGATTTGTTTTATTCAGTTTATGACGAACAATCTAAATCGTATGGACCATCAATGATATTACCTGGTGGAGTTAATACTAAACTTAACGAAGGTGCACAATGTATTTCTGCTGATGGTAAAACATGTGTAATCACTGCTTGTAATCGACCTGATGGCATGGGTAGTTGTGATTTATATATTATGTTTTTGAAAGGAAATAAATGGACTGAACCTAAAAATTTAAAGTCGGTAAACTCGGCATCTTGGGATAGCAACCCATCGCTTTCTGCTGATGGTAAATATTTGTATTTTTCTTCTGGTAGAGCAGGTGGATTTGGAAAAACTGATATTTGGAGAATTGCAATAGATAAAGAGGGAAATGCTCGTTCGGAAGCTGTAAATCTTGGCAATGAGATAAATACTCAGTACGAAGAATTATCGCCATTTATTCACCCCGATGGAAAAACTTTGTATTTTGCGTCTAACGGACTTCCAGGAATGGGGGATTTCGATTTGTTTTTCTCAAAACAGAACGATCAAGGTGTATGGCAAACTCCAGTAAATGTTGGATATCCAATAAACACTTCTGGCGAGGAGAGAAGCCTTATTGTAAATGCAAAAGGTGAAATCGCAATGTTTGCTTCTACTGCTGGAAAAAAAGACTTAGATATATATTACTTTGTAATTCCTGAACAAATAAAACCAGTTTCTGTAACTTATGTTAAAGGTTATATCTACGATAGCAAAACAAACGAAAGATTACAAGCTAAATGCGAAATGATAGATCTTGAAACTGGTGAGAAAGTTGTTGAAATGCTTTCCGACGAAATAAATGGTGAATATATGGTTTGTTTGCCTATTGATAGAGACTATGCCTTTAATGTTGAGCGCCAAGGTTATTTGTTTTATTCTGCTAATTTTTCATTGACAAATCTTAAAAATCCTGAAGAACCTGTAGAAATGAATATTCCTTTACAACCATTATCAGATGGCATTACTGTTGTGCTGAAAAATATATTCTTCGATTTTAATAGCTTCGATTTGCTGCCAGAATCTTATGCCGAATTAAATAAAGTAGTTCAATACATGACTACAAACCCAAAATTAAAGATAGAAATTGGTGGTCATACTGATAATGTTGGTACTCAAGTTTATAATAAGACACTATCAGAGAATAGAGCAAAATCGGTTTACAATTATCTTGTAATTAAAGGCATTGATAAAACTAGACTTTCTTATAAGGGATACGATTTTTCCGTTCCAATTTCAACAAACGATACCGAAGAAGGTCGCGCTCTTAACCGAAGAACTGAGTTTAAAGTAATTAGTAATAAATAAACAACTTTGATAACGAACTAGTAATAAAACAATAATCAAAGTAATATTGATTTAATAATTGAAACACATAAAAATATGAAAAAGATTCTATTATTTGCCATTTCATTAGTCTTAACTATTTCTTCAATTGCACAACTACAATCTGTTGATAAAGAATTAGTTGACAACGAATTACAATCTGTTTTAGATAAATGGAACCAACCGGCTATGGCTGTTGCCATTGTAAAAGATGGTAAAATAGTTTACGAAAACGGTTTTGGAGTTTTAGAATATGGAAAAAAAGAAAAGACAGATGCCAATACCAATTTTGCAATAGCGTCAAATACCAAAGCTTTTACGGCTGCGGCAATTGGAATTCTTGTTGACGAAGGTCGTATTTCTTGGGATGATAAAGTAAGAAAATATATTCCATGGTTTTCTCTGTACGATCCTTATGTATCGGAAAATATGACAATTCGCGACTTGCTTTGCCACCGTACGGGATTAGCAACATTTAGCGGAGATCTTATTTGGTACGGGACAGATTATTCTCGTGAAGAAATTATCCGTCATGCTCAGTATTTGGAACCGGTATATGGTTTTCGTGAGCATTTTGGTTATTCAAACATTATGTTCTTAACAGCTGGAATGATTGTAGAATATGTTACAGATACAACATGGGACGATTTTTTGAAATATAGAATTTTTACTCCCCTTGGCATGAGTAGAACCAATACTTCAATAACTGAAAATAATAAATTGAAAAATGTAGCTTCTTGTCATACCGAAGTTAATGGTAAGAATGTAGTTATACCATATATAAATTGGGATAATATTGGACCAGCAGGCAGCATAAATTCAAATGTGCATGATGTTTCGCAATGGTTAATAATGCAATTAAATAAAGGAGAATTCAATGGTAAAAAAATATTCTCAAAAGAAGTTTCGGACGAAATGTGGACAGCCCAGACCGTGCAGGATGTAAGTGCATTTAATAAAAACATAAATCCATCAACTCATTTAAAAGCTTATGGTTTTGGATGGTCGTTGTTTGATTATAAAGGATATTTGGTTGTAACTCATAACGGTGGATATGACGGCATGATTTCGCAAACTGTTTTAATTCCTGAATTAAATACTGGCTTTGTTGTTCTTACAAATAGCTTATCGATGATGTATGCTGGAGTAATGAATCAAATTCTAGACTATGTTATTGATGGAAAAATTGACAGCAAATGGAGTGATTATTATTTAAAAGTTAAAACATGGATCGACAGCTATGATGCTGAAGAGACTGAGACATGGAAAAAAACACGTGTTCTCAACACAAAACCATCATTTGCTTTGGAGGATTATTGTGGTACTTATTCGTCTGATGTTTATGGAGATGTTGAAATTAGCGTTGTTAAAGGAAAATTGTATCTAAAAATGACTCATACTGCTATTTATCAGGGTAGTCTTGAACATTGGCACTACGATACTTTTAGCGTAAAATTTGAGCAAGCATTATCATTACCATCAGGAACTGTAAGCTTTATTGCCGACAAATTTGGAAAAATTTATGAAATGAAAATTGATATTCCTAATCCAGATTTTGATTTTACAGAATTAAAACTTTACAAAAAATAGCAGATACTTTTAATGAATAAAGCAGAAAGATTAGGAGAGGAGAAAATTAGCAAACTTTTGTGGAGTCTATCATTACCTTCTATTTTGGGGATGATGTCAATCTCCATTTACAATATTGCAGATACAATTTTTATTGGTCATGCTGTAGGTAAGTTAGGAATTGCAGGAATTTCTGTTTCTTTACCTTTATTAATGGCATTAAGTACTTTTGGCCATGCAGTTGGGCTAGGAGGTACATCAATAATATCTAGAGCTCTAGGTGCAAAAGACAAAGACAAAGCTACGCTTACTCTTCATACTCTAGTTACATTAATATTAGCTATCAATATTGTTATTTTCACACTAGCATTTACAAACTTACATTGGTTGCTTAAAATATTTGGAGCAAACGAAGAAATAATGCCTTATGCATACCAATATGCAGTATGGGCACTTCCTGGCACATTCTTTTTGAATATTTTATTCGTATTAGTAAATCAAATAAGAGCCGAAGGCAATGCAAAGTTCCCTATGATTGCACAAGCTTCTGCTGCAGTCTTAAATTTAATAATCGATCCAATATTTATTTTTGGGTTCGGGTGGGGAGTAATGGGCGCTGCATTTGCAACTACTATTAGCCAGTTTGTGGGTCTGTCTCTTTCAATTTGGTACTATACTTTTAATCCAAAATCTGTTTTAAAAATTAATATTCCTAAGCTTTTAACATTGCCAGATAAGAAAATAACCTTGGAAACTATGGCAATTGGAGCATCGTCTTTTGGAAGACAAATTGCATCTTCTGTAATGTCGATAGTTTTAAATAATACATTACTATTTTATGGCGGAACTTCTGCTATTGCAGCATTTGGTATAGTCTTTCGTTTGACAATGGTTATTTTTATGCCATTATTTGGAATAAATCAAGGCTTTATGCCAATAGCAGGTTTTAATTACGGAGCAAGAAAATATCATAGAGTGCTTGCCGCGTTTAAGTTAGCTAGTATTTGGTCGACTATTTTTTGCGTTGTTGCAATGTTATGTTTTTACTTGTTTGCACCTACATTAGTTAGTGCTTTTACAACCGATAAAGAACTAATTGACATTGGTAGTAAAGCCCTAAAAGTATTCATTCTGGCTTTTCCTGTAATCGGATTTCAAATTGTAATTTCGGGACTATATCAAGCATTGGGAAAAGCTTGGGCTTCGCTATTTCTAGCGTTATCACGTCAATTACTTTTTTTAATTCCATTTGTCTTAGTATTTCCACTAATTTGGGGCGAAAAAGGAATTTGGTACTCATTTCCAGTAGCAGATGTGTTGGCTGCTGTTGTTGCATTTTTTATGGTCCTGAGTTTAATCCGCAAGTTAAAAAACGATTCTCCAAAAATAGAACCTTCTCCAAATAGATCTGATTTCTTAGAGCAAGAAATTGATTATCAGGATGTTATGATTGGGTAGGAGTGTGGGAAGTGCTTATTCGCCGCGGCGGATAGAGTGCACTAGAGTACTTAGAGTGCCT
>JBBQCZ010000135.1:0-11069 GCA_038319215.1 Bacteroidales bacterium
GATAGGGTCCAAGCATATGCAGAAAACTGCTTGGTGAACCCACAACAACTTGATTTTTCATTAGTTAATAACAGTCCATTCAATAACATAGTATTGCGAGATTGGTTTTTTAATGTAAATCGCATGCATTGTACAGAAACAGTGTTTTGTATAGGTCGCTTGCCCTATGAAATAAATGATTTCAAGATTTTTCTAGGTTATTTTGGGATTAAAATAACAACAAAAATTGAATATGCAGATGTAGTTATATTAGGAAGAAAAGATATTAGTTCTTTTAGTAAAATTAATTTTAATATAATTAAAAACCACATACGTATTTATTCACAAGAAATGTTTCTTTGTTATTTAAATGGCAAAGACCCTTTGCTGAACAGTGAAATATTAGCTGCCTTTTCTGAGAACCATCCTGCATTAAAATTAATGGAAGAGTGGAATTTTAAATGGCCAGATACTTTAGTCCTAAAAAAGAACCTTGACAAAGTTTTCGATGTGAAGTGGCCAAGTACTGGTGTGCTTAAGTTTCTTGGTTATTCAGTTGGAAGTAACGGATTGCAAGAGATTGAAAGGAGAAGAATTCTAACCGAATGTTTTTCGACAGAAAAATTGCCCGCTGTAAAAAACAAAGAATACATTGCTGAATGGGGAGAATATTATTCTCCAACACGTCTCAAGAAAATGGCTAATTCAATTGCTTCATTTTCCAGAAATAACAAACGGAAAAAGGATCCAGACTGGGAAGCTATCACAGAATGGGAAAATGATTTAATGTGGTTGAAAAATAAATATTATGATATAAATCATTTTAATTTTCCATGGCCTATTTCAAAATAGCTAATCTTTTGGATTAATTCGGAATATTTTTTAACTTTCATGACAGTTTTAAAGGACTTTGCCTAAGAGATGTGTTATTCTGTTTATGGTGTTCCCAAAGCGGGACCACTGCTTTGATAGTGTAGAAATTAGCGTGAGAAATAATCTCTGGGCTCAAATTTTTCTTCTAATTTTTGAGATGGTAATTTTTTAAGCTCACTTATTTTTACAATTGCTGACTTACCTATATTTCTATCATGAAACTCAGGCAACTCTGTCTGGTTTAACAGGTGAAAAATGTCTGTAATTGTTTTATCAATATATATGTTGAAATCAGCTGCTTCTGAACCGCCCCAAAAAGAGTTCTCTTTGTACAAAAAAGCTCTTGATGAAATATCCTCGGCAAAACCTTTCCAACGGTGCGCTTCCTCAAACAAGGTTTCTTCAACAAAATAATTGTTTTCAAAATCTTCTACATTGCTATATTTATTTGAAATATTTCTTACTGTATTCCATAAACGTAACTCCCAATAAAAACCCAATAAACGAACAAACAAAAAAACATCGTCTTCACTTTTTATCTCAGGGAGAATAGATAAAATCTCTTGTCTTATGGTCGGTCCGCCGTCATCATTAAGATGCTGATATTTAATTTCTTCTGCTTCATTTTTGTTTGATAATTGTATCCACTTATCAGTTTTTAATATTAGCCGACTTTCG
This sequence comes from Bacteroidales bacterium, assembly GCA_038319215.1. GTDB lineage: Bacteria > Bacteroidota > Bacteroidia > Bacteroidales > ML635J-15 > Bact-19. The sequence continues at coordinate 1,531 of JBBQCZ010000135.1, forward strand.
TCAAGTATCATCAGGCTAATGCTAAATTATTCTGGAGTTATTAAGTCTGTGCCATATTTTTCTAAAAAGAAAAAAATTAACTGCTCAAGGCTAACAAATTTGTTTTCTTTTTCCGATTTTAAGTTATGAATAGCATCATTATTAAACAAATAAATTAGTATTTCATCTGTGATCTTGGTTTGAGCAAGTGATTTCACGTTTCCCACCACACTAGAACCACAAACCGTCTGAATTTGTTTCCATTTATCTATTTCAATTGCAACTCCATAGTCATATCTTAAAGAATCAATATCTGTCAAAATGGCATTAAATGATTCTCTGTCTTTTTCAGAATAATACCCTGCTTCAACTATAGATTCAAAAAGAGGTTTGTTATTTTTTGTTATAACATCATAAACAGATTCAAATGACTCGCCAAACACAATCCTATTCCGCCACATGTATTTAATAATTTTGACTTTTTCATCCCGCGTCAAATCATCTTTCGGTTGCATTCAGAATTCTCCAATTTTCATTTTTAATAATGTTGATTGCATACACGATTGTAATATTAACTACCAGAAGATATTCTATGTTTTTTACAGCTGAAATAGCAAGCGAATGAATAGATTCTAGAGGCATCTTAACCAAAAACGCCATCCACACGCATTTTCTCACCTTTTCCAATGCCAACAAAGACTCTGATTGTGATGATGTCATTTTCCTTCAAATCTTTGATGGGTACACCAGGGTAGTCAGGCAGCTCAGGAGGATAAAAGCCGGGTTTCTTTGCGTTATCAAGACTATAGACGTGGTACCCATCTTCTCTTATCTCCTGAAAAAATGGCGGTTCATTTTTACGCTTTTGGGGGAATTTCAGTATCGTCATCGCATCTCATCGTTTAGTTATTTTTATATGTTTTCAGTATCTTACTCTTTTTCTTCAATTTATTTCCATCTTTTGCCTCTGTGTAAGATAATTGTAGGTATTCATTTTATACACTTATGCATAAAATCACCACTTAAGAGGAGACTACATGATGACAGAAGCACAGAGAGAAGACTTACTTATTGAATGGAGTCTGTACGAGGATCGTGCTCGAAAGGAAATGGTCAATGAATACAAGGAACTTCGGAGATCCGGTACTTGTGAAGACAGCTTTTTTGATTTCCTCAAAGAAAAACTTGAGATTGAAGGATACTGGAAAGGGGTTGGTTTGATCTAGTAGCATCTACTCGCAGGAGACCGATGTTTTTCATAAAGCAGCACCTTTTTTTTGACTTGTAGCACCATTTGATGACAAGATAGATCAACGCTAGGATATCCAACAGGCTGAATACAAGGAACGAGAGGCTTGTGAATAGTTCCACTTTGCTCTTTTTATTGTTTGGTTTTACAATAGATTTAAGGGTGGTTTTTGAAGGTTTTAGAAGGGATATTAAGTTAAATATTCTTCAGACACAATAATGTGGTTCCGGGGAACAACTCTTGAATTATTTACATTATGGATGATCGGTAGGAGTTTATGTGAATCGATATTGAAGTGGCCGCCATTAGCTCTCGTTTGTTTTCAGTTTTCTATATAAAATTTGACAGAAATCGAACTATTAAAGGTTTTATATGCAACATAACAAACAGCTAACATTGATCGTGTCAATCATGCTCATTTTGACAATAATGTTAGTTACGGTTCTATGCCTGAACGTGCTACAATATTCGCCTACATTCTTATCACTATTAGGAATAGTACTTGCTTCTTCAGCGATAATATCAACCATTACAACGTCAATTCAGTTAAAAAAGGATATAATAGGAGATCGACTTTTCAATAGACTAATTGAAACACAGGATATCGCTGAAAATTCAAAACACATTAATCTAAATTCTGATTTTAACAGATATGAATTAGGACCAAGTACTGATATTCCATCTTTCAATAAGTTAAAGGGAAAGCAAGATATCTTTGGAGGGTCAAAACACACTAATCCAGTTCTTGATTTTAATCGATATGAATTAGAAACCAATACTGATATCCCGTATTTCAACAAGCTGATTGAAAAGCAAGATATATCTGAATATCCAGAACAAACTAGTTTTGTTCCTGATGTTGAAGAATACGAGATAATATCAGCTATTGATATCCCGTATTTCAACAAGCTTATTGGAAAGCAAGATATATCTGAATGGCCAGAATACACCTGTCTAGGTCTTGATGTTAATGAAGATGAGTCAAGATCAACTATTGATATTTCATCTTCAGATAAGGTTAATCCAGAACCATCTCTCTCTTTGGACCAATATCTTGAGTTAAATAATTTTAGACTCACTACTGAGATCATAGAAAAGATTGAATGGAAGCGATTTGAACTACTTTGTCACTTGATATTCAAAGCATCTGGTTTCAAGTCACACCTTACTAATGACGGAGCTGATTAAGGAGTAGATATTCGTGTTTTTGACAAAGATGAACAGAGCAAGACTCTTTATCTAATTCAATGCAAACATTTTTATAGAAGCAGGAAGAAAATTGACAGACCGCTTTTACAGCAATTAAGAGGACAAATGGCTTCAGAAATAGTAGAAAAAGGCGGTTATTGCGTAACTTCTAGCTTCACCATACCAGCTCAAGAATTTGCTTCAACCAACAATATTGAACTTTTCGATCTAGAAAAAATCACCAATTCTTTTAACAAACTTAGCGATACTGCACGAAGAACAATTTTGAAAGAACTCCTAAGGGGCGATTATTGGACACCTTCTTGTGCCAGTTGTGGGGGTAAATTTCAAAAGACAAACCTGAAGAATGGGAAAACGGTTTGGGGATGTAACAATTCCAGAAAACATGGTTGGAGTAGTATCTATTATTATGAAGCAGAACCGATCAAGAATGTATATTAACTCAAGATATTATAATGAAACTTGCATTATTTCTATATAACTTTACAAAAATATATATCCTTGGTGCAATTTTTCTTTGCATTATATTCAGTTTCCCCACTCATAGTTTAAAAGAAATAAATCTACCGACACAATCACAACCTACTGTACAAAAGATTGATAAAAAACCAGTATCAGTTAAAAATACAATTCCTCCAATTCCAGTTGAACCCAGCTATGTCTATATTGTTGAATTTAAATCCGGGGGAAGTATGAAAGCCAAGAATGTTTCAATAAAAAACAACATTGTGACACTTCTGGTTGATGATGGGTATAGCGTAAATATGTCTAGAAATAAAATCCAGAAAATTAATAAAATGAGACTGTGAGACCTAAATGAAAAATTGTGGTTAGGTCGAATCGTATGTAAATTTAGATTCAGATGTCTCTTTCAGTCATGGAATATGCTCTTCTTGTTTTTAAAATTGTTTTCTACTCCTTCACGCATTCCCGATGAGCATGATACCCTGCACTTACCGCTTCCTGATATGACCCCAAGTTCACAACACAATTTTTGCAGTTATAATCTCTGCAGGAAGGTCCATGAAAGACATGACTTCTTTGGTTTCCGTGATAAACAATAGATGATCCTGCGCCGGCAACAACAGCAGCTGAAGATGTGACAACAGAAACATTGTTATTACTCCCACTCCCCTTCTTACCACGATGCTCTGCTCGCCATTCCCAGGGAGCTTGAGGATTTTTGTCTTCCCATAGTCCTATATGAGCATCTCTCGCAGTTTCTTCAAGTTTCAACCAGTCATTGCAATAATCTGCAGTACAGTATTTTTTGTACACCCACCCTTGGCCATTCGCGACAATCTGCTCATTCAAATTTTCCCCATTTATGTTGACCAGTGCAACCGTTCGACCATACCTATCTGTCGTCTCGGGAAATATCCGTACTCTTTTTCCGGATACCTTGGATACAGTAAATTGTGTCGCCATCTTTCCATGAACTTGTGATCCTTCCGGGCAATCTACTCCAGCTAAACGAATTTTTACGCTTTCATTGTTTTGGTTGAGCACAGTGATCGTGTCGCCATCAGCTACATCAATCGTTTGTCCTGTAAAGCTTTCTGAAGAAGCGAATGAGCTGGTCGAGATGATGAGTGAAAGCAAAACGATAAGAAGCGAGGGTAATTTAAGCATATGGATTCGGGGTATGTTTTTTGAGATTGATGTTGGGGTTACCGGAGACTTGTTGTGTTTAGTTGGATGATATCACTAATCAAAATTTGACATCAATATTATTTTGAGCATATCATACTACAGAACATGAATAATGCCATGGATTGGAAGTCTCGCCTGTTTTCTCCAAAGTTAATCGAATGGTCAAAGCAAGAAAGTATGCTAGAAAACGCTTTAGATCTTTTTATTGAAGATCGTGTCTCCAACATAATTGTGAAACTCAGGAAAATCTTGTCTGGAATTCACTTTGAAGTTATCGATACGCGTGCATCTGTATAAAAAATACAAAGAAATAATAGCGAACAAATCGTTAGTCTGAATATATTTCAAACCCTTTTTCTCACCAGGTGGTGACATATGCGTAAACTTATGGGTTACCTTGCCCAGTTCTCATCGTTTTCAAAGCAAGGCGAACTACTCTGCACTCAGAGTTTAGCGTACCTCCTTATGAACACGAATGCGCAACATGCTTTTGCTGCGTTCCTTGGCGCTGCAGTAAGTTCATCGATTTCCGAAACACTGACTTGGCGCGCTGAACATTGCCAGAGCGATGGCGGCCGCCCGGATGTCGAAGGCTGTCTCATGGACGGTACACCCGTTGTTAAAATTGAGGGGAAGCTTGACGCCGCATTTGGCAAAGGACAGCTCGCATCCTACATGGCTGAGTTGTGTTGTCTCGATTGTTCGGGCAACTTGATTCTTCTTGTCCCTCGTAACCGGCGCGAGGAGGCTACTAATCATGCACTATGCCAGTTCGCACTCAAAGGTGAAGGACCTTGGCGAATTCAGAACGTAACCCTTGCTGTCATTACTTGGGAAGACTTACTCCAAAGTTTTGAGACCGTCTCTGGTCATGGATTTCGTGAGGACCTCGCGCAGTTACATGCACTATATCGTGCTCTCAACGGCGACGACATGGAACCGTTGACTACCGATGAACAGGTGTTAATATGGCGAGAACGGGAGGCATGGTGGGTCAAGCTTGTAGACCTCACCACTCGGCGAATTACATCGCAGGGTGGCTCGGTCCTTCCATTAGGTTTAGAAAAAGCTGGGGTACCGTACTATCGCAGATACATTTGCAAGAACATTCTCGGTGTGGAAGCTTGTTATAGTGTGGGCACCCGCGATCCGTTTCAAAACCATCGCACGCCACTTTGGTTTCGTTTCCATAGGAAGACTGGCCACTTTCAGGCTATCGCGCAGCAATTAGAGCACTCACCCCTTGCGTCCGAGATCGTACGCAGCGGCAAGCATATTTGGTATCCACTAGAAGTGCCCTATAACTCGGAGCGCGAGGTGATGATTGATGCGTTGGTGTCGCAAATAACGCACATCACAAACGTGGCATACCAGTTCACAGTACAGAACCATTCTGACATAGTAGATCGTTGAGCATAATGTTATTTTCTGACGAAATCAAAGCGTTTATTGAGCATGAGCATTGGACTTTTGCTAAGACAATGCCGCAGTGGCCCCATGAGTACTTGGTACGCGACAGAGTTGACAGGCGGCTATTTGAACTGGTGGTTCAACACCTTCGCAACAACGGTTATCAAGGCCATTTTTACAAGCGACCGATCACATATTACGAGGAGAGCGGCTGGCTGTACTGGACAATGGGAGCGCCGATAGCAGAAACCGTTATCATCAATAGGTGTCGGAAAGAGGATTCGTATGAATTTCGCCAGGAAGCGGGTACCCTTCCGAAATAGACTCATGCTTTAGTACTCAAACTAATCATAAGCACTCTTGGCGCTGGCGAATCGGGCAGTCGCAGGATTTTCTCCCAGCCCCCACACCATGTTTATAGTTCTATAGAGTAGCTACTTGCGTCTTCCCAACCTGATACCCTCCTAAAATTCCTATATCATTATTTGGGCCATTCAACCCGTCAAATAATCGAAATTCAGGTTAATTCCATCATATCCGACCAATGATATTCGCCTGCCTAAAATCGCTCAAAAAGAGCATTTTGAAGGTTCTCGAATAATCAACAAGAACCTTCATCAATTTCAACAACATCCCTACAAAATCATTCACCCCATGTATCTCTAATCTCCGGTTCCACCACAAAAGGTACCTTCGGAAAAATTTCAGCAAACATCCACTCAATACATTCCTTGACGATAACAATAACATCCTTGTCGGTATCTTTTCTCCCTGACCCTTGCCAGATGTTCAGATAACCAACTTTCTTCCGCTAGTCCGTTAAACGTTTTAAACGTGATGCCCATTTAAAAATCCGATAAAATTTGTTGCCGTTCCTTTTTCGAAGCCATTTGCGCTAAAGGATTTCGACAACGAGTTGCTCGCCATAGCGTTTACATCTCACTAATTTACATTGATTTTTATGCAGATTACGGTATTCATTCTTGGGTAATTGGTTGATTTTGTAAAATCTCGTCGACGTGGGGTGAAGGCGGAGAATTGAGAAAAATTCAGACTGGTTTGCCTAACTTTTGGTTTTGGACTGTCTCATCCAGCTTAAAACTACAAAACGGAGTGACTATGTTAGTTAAATTATTTTCCATCTACAAATGGAGTGTTTTGTTTTTTATTATCGCAATTAGTTCTTCATGCGCCACTGTTACATTAAAGAAACAAGAAGTTAAGCCAGTTGAAAGTTATAAATACTCAAGTTCCAAAGATGCATTGACCGTTGCGGTTCAACCGATGTCTAGATCCGAAGATTGTATCGAATATTTTGGTTCAGACCTGATAGCCAACAAAATATTGCCAATTTTTATTGTAGTAGAAAACAAAAATCCATCTTTGAATTTCACGATATTTAAAGAAAAAATTACAATGCAATCAAGCAGTGCAACTGATAACTTAATAAGCGATAAGGATCAGAACTATCTTAAATCATCTCAAAATACAGGAGAAGCCCTATCAGGAACAGGAGCAGTTATATCGTCAGGTGCCGTTTTTATGCCGATTGGAGCTTTGGCAGCCGCGCCATTTTTGCTAGTAGCAGGTGCAAAGCAAATGACAGATTCTGCAACTATTAAATATAATTTTACCGATAATGAGTTTCGGACAAAAACAATTACACCTGGAAAAAACAGTTATGGATTTGTCTATTTGAAAATTCCAGAAACGATTAATTTGAAAAATTCAGATTTTTATATATTATCAATTATTGCTAAAGATATTGAAAATGACAAACAATTGAACTTTGAATTCAAGATTTCATTATAAGGAAATTTATTATGAATATTTGTTTAAGTTTAATAAGAAAATATATTGTTTTATGTTTTATAACATCTTTACTTGCAGGATGTGCCTCTACAACAACTGTTGTCCCTGAGAAGACTGTAATTTTTCCGACAACTGATAAAATCAATTTGAATGTAAAAGTTGAAATTAAAAAAAGTATCCTTGAAGCTAGTTATAAGTATTTGGATTACGAAAAGTTCAGCTATCAGCTAGGAGATAACTTCGTAAAGAATATTGAGAGCTTATCAAGAAATATTTTTAATAAATATACAATATCTAACGACCAAGAAAGTGGAGTGGCAAATGCGAGATTCGATGCCATTTTGATACCAGAATTGGTAGCAATAGAGGGCAAGACAGGCATGTGGGCATCAAATGATGCGCAAACAGCTATTATTTTGGAATGGACGTTGAAGAATTCGAAAGGTGATGTTCTTTGGGTAGATACGGTAAAAGGGGTGGCGGAATCAGGCGCCGGGACTGGCATTGGGCCAAATAATTTTGCAGTGATGTCCAACATCCGAATTGAGGCAGCAATTAAAGACGTATTCTTGAAATCCTATGACAGCATATATTCATCTCCGGCAATCAAAAAACTTTCAAGCATCAAGTCGAAATAGCGGAGATAGTTTTAAATTGAGACAATTACCGGCAGATCATTTTCATTTGCAATTCGCATTGTCTTCACAAACCCACTGATTTTATACTAAATATTTGAACACGTTCCAACGTAATTTCAAAGGATTAAACAACTACAGGCTATGCATTCTTCAAAAACTCAACTGCCTGATCTTTTTCATCAACAGAAAACCCCTTCATGTAGATATTCCGAAATATTTTGTCTTCAAGATCGATCAATTTGTGGAGCCATTTCGTATGAGTAACCACTGCTATCCGGTAAAAATGTGAGAAACCAAAATCACGAATGAATTTAAATTTCTCAATCATGGCATCGAACTCAGCACCACAAATACTTACAACCTCCTGATACACTATGTGTTTTTCACCTTTTTCTATCTTCTCTTTGAATAGAGTCAGGATCGAAGTCATTTCCTCTTCAGTGATCTTTCCTTCCAGGCGATAAGCAACAGCATTTTCAACGCCAATATCAATCATCTCTAGCATAGAATTATCCCTTATGATCTCTTGTTATATGCCTCTTCCGCTCTGCAGTAAATTTCCACCACGGAACAGGATCGCCACCTTGCATAAAGTCTATAACAGCAAGAAACACATCAATTTCACAGGGATCATGTTTCTCTCCCGTTACCCGGCATAATTCATCGTGTAGCTGATAAGCATTTTTACCGAGTAGATCTTGAGGTTTTTGAATACCAACCACGCGAAGATCACGAGCAATAGCTCTACCAACATTAGGTAAGTCTGTGAGTTCTGTAACTTTTTGTCTGCCTGGATTTTTCATTGTTGGCCACGCTCAATTTGTCTGAGCATATTATAAACATTCACATCCAGGTTGATACATCCAGGTTCATAAATCCAAGTTCCTATAGATTAATCAAGGACCTCGTCGACAAACTATTTTGTTTCATCTTTATCACTATCCTTCACTTGCTATTATTAGCATCCAACCCTTTATATACGTGCACTACGGGTGTGTTTGGCCTCATCTGGCCAATGATATTCGACAGATAGAAATCGCTCAAAACGGGTATGTCTAAGGTTCTAGAACGACCAACAAGATCTATGCTTTTTCAAAGTCACCCCCCAGGATCATCAACCCACGAATTTCTTGTCTCCGGTTCAACCACAAAAGGAACCTCCGGAAAAATCTCAGCAAACGTTCCTTCCATACATTCCTTGGCGACAGCAGCAATGTGGTCAGCAATATCTTCCCTCGATTCGACGATTATCTCATCATGCAGAATGTGAACAATCTTGGCATCCTGGTCAGCTAAAAGCGTACCCAAATCAACCAATGCAATCTTGAACCCATCTGCTGCTATCCCCGGCACTGGGTGGTTGTATAATGAGTTTTCATTATCGTCGTCAGTTATTTTTCGTGATCTTCCTTGCTTCCTTGAACATCCCCCGTACCAGGTCAACTCGTGAGATTTGTCTGAATAACCAATTGTAATAAAAAATGGTAGGTGGTAACAATACAATCTCTTGTAATCACGCTAGGAATCTGTCGTAACATTGGTCCAGTTTCGAAGTATAAATTTCTATTTTTTTTACAACAGAAAAGGAG
>JBBQCZ010000136.1:0-11061 GCA_038319215.1 Bacteroidales bacterium
AGCCAAATCGCTTGTATTTTATTCCTATATAGTTTTTAACCGTGTTAAACCAAATACCTGAATGCTCCGAAATGCCTCCCACTGCTCCATAAGAATAAAACAATAGAAATTCTCCATTTGACCATCTTAACGAGTCTGAAATTAAATCGAATTTTTGCAGAACTGCTGGAAAATCACAAGTATCGTTAAGAGAGATAAAAACAGAATCATTTAAACATCGGATTTTCGACCAACGACGGCTAAAATTGCCACCCCATTCTTGACAATTCATTATTTGAATATCAGCAATATTATCGTCATTAAAATCAATATTAAAAAAGGCAGTATCAAATCTGTCTATAAATGGGATAATCGTATCAGGTTGAAAATTGACATAAGATATTACTGATTGCGCATCATCGCCAGCAATAATATTTTTGAGAGGCTCTGGTTTTGGGTCTGGCTCCGAACATTGCATAAAGAAAAAACCAAACAGGAATAACCCTAAAATTACTAAGATAGCTGAAAGTTTATTCATAATTAATGTTTTTTTAATATTAATAAATCACTAATTTTTTAGAAGAAACACCATGTTTAGATTCAATTTTTACAAAATAGATCCCAGGTTTCAAGTTATCAATTTTTACTTTGGCATTACTGCAAATACTTTCACAAAAGACCACTTGACCCACAGAATTGAGAATACTAATATTTCCGTTTACAATTCCTGATGGTAATTCAATTTCGACGCTTCCCGTTGCAGGATTTGGAAACAGTTTAAAGTCAAGGTTTTGATTATAAACTGTGGAATTATTTGGAGAATTTATTTTCAGCCAAATTGGGTTTGTGTATGATTCATAAGTAGTGGAACTAATTTTATAAATGTTAACATTTGAAAATTCTTTAAATGTTTTCAAATGCATGCGAAGTAAAAAATATTGATCTAAAGGGACATTACCTACTCCGAAAATTTCATCAAACAAATCAGAAAGACTAATTTCTAAAGCATCTGTGTTATTCGGCAAAAAATACTCATAGTTTTCTGCTTCAGTTTGCACAACAATGCTTTTCGAAACAACAACACCGTATTCTGACGAATTAGATGAATATGAATTTAGCAAAGAAGTCTCTATTTGATTGAAGTCAATATCTTGATTATCTCCAATGATTATTTCGGGATTTGAATTTAGAAGATCTGTATCAATTTGAAAACTTACTATTGGCCCTGAAGATAGGATTGTGTGACCGTTTTTCATTGCAAAAAGGATATTTTCTCCATTTTCGCCCATTCCATTAGGACAATAAGCTAAAGTTGAAATTTTTCCAATTGCATTATCATTAACAGTACCGGTTACGTTCATAAAATAATCTGTTGTAGAATAATTATATGATCCATGAGCATCGCTTCCAGCAGACATAAAGAACTTCCAGTTTTGGGAATCAGGATTACTATTTATAGCTTCTAATCCTTTCTGCCAAATAAACTTAGTTACATCTCTATTTTGTGCAAATCTAGTTAAGTGGTGTTCTACACTTTCAACTGGCAGCAATGTAAATTCATCGGTATCATCATTAAACACATTCCAAGCATCGTCTTCATTACTTGCAACTGTAAGATTATTAAACATATTCCAACCCTCCCCACCAACGATATTGTTTTTTAACAGTTTATTTGGTTCTGTTGAAAGAATATCAGATGTTTGACCTAAATCATTACAATTAACAGTTCCACCGCTAGGATACGCCACTCCATTTTCAGGAAAATCGGGATGTGAAAGATTCCACACCGATCCATCTACAATAAAAGACAATTCATCACCCTCAGAAAAAGGATGAGCAGCATAAGAAAATGCATCATAAAGCACTAATGAGTCAGACAACATATCAATATTTACATCAGTTCCATATAGGTCGCCATCGCCATCACCAAAATAAGGCATTGATAATGGATTTGAAGGAGATGGATAAGTTAATGCGTGAACTTGATCACTTTCAGAATTTTTGACTGTCATCTCAATACCACGGATAAATATAAATGAATCGTCTTCAGCGTTAAGATAACTTACTTCGTTTCCGAGTTTTTGCCAATTTTCATACATTCCTTGACCATAATTATCATAATCGCAGGAATGATCGGTTAATGTTATCCAGTCAAGACCACAAACTTTTGCCATATATTTGGTTGCATCAAGAGGAAATCCAACTTCCGAATCGTTTTGAGTGTACATTCCATGATAATGCACATCTCCACGAAACCAATCTTCCAATGTTGGATAGTTACTTGTTTGGCGAAAAACTCGACAATATGTTTTATAATCTGTCTCCCAGTCTAATTCAAAATAAACTTCAAAATCGATTACATCTTCCAACCCAGCTAACTTTTCTCCTGGAATCAAAATAGTAAACCACCAATAATCGTGAGTAATATCGACATAAGTTGTAGCTGGGAAAGTGTGATTATCAGAAGTAAAATCTATTGTATAAGAATTGCTCTTTATCGCCCCACTCTCATTAAACGGCTGAATGTCTAATTCTGTATCTTCAGGAGACCTGTTGATTATCAAAGCTTGAAATTCTTCATCGGTATATTCATCAAATGTAATCATCTCACCAAATGAATTGCTTGATGAGTTTTTCACCTTGATTCTTATATTCATTAATTCATAATTAGAGCCAATAGCAGCAGAACCATGTGCAAACACATGAATTGGAATAGGGTTTAATTCATCCAAATCATTTGTTTTCTGTATATGATATGGAGCATCTGCGTATATCTCGGCACCAGTTGTATTTCCTTGTTTAAAATCATTTTGAGAGTATGATAAAACACAAACAAATAAGAGTAAATGTAGTAAAATGTATTTCACGAGAAACTGTTTTGCACAAATATACAAAATAATAAAATGCGATTTAAATGATTTAAATCATTAATTTACTAAAATGTGTCGACAATTTATACTCAAACTCAGATTTAAATTTGACAAAGAAGAACTTATTTTCACATTAATCCTCATTATTCAAGAAGAGTAACTTATCAAATTTCGTTGAACCGTTACTATGCAATATGTATGGCAGCGAATTTGCAACTCTAATGATAGCTATACCCTAAGACTATTAGATATTTTCAATTTCAAAAACTTGACAATGTTATATTAATTTAATAATTTTGAACAGATTTTAATCTATGTAAAACTAAGATTTGCAATAAAAAAAAGTTACAAAAGGCATCAACAAAAAAGACCGAAAGTTTCCTTCCGGTCTTTAGATAATATTTTGATTTGTTTAGAGAATCGAATAGGCAGCAGTTAAACCTGCCATAACGATTGCAACCATACTCATAAGTTTTATAAGGATGTTAAGACTTGGACCTGAAGTATCTTTAAAAGGATCACCAACAGTATCGCCAGTAATAGCAGCTTTATGACAATCAGAACCCTTACCGCCGAAGTTACCTTCTTCAATAAACTTCTTTGCGTTATCCCAAGCGCCACCCGAATTTGCCATAAAAACGGCTAAAATAAAACCAGTAGAAACGCCACCCAGTAATAATCCCATAACACCAGAAACTCCAAATAAAACTCCAGTTACAATAGGAATAGCAATTGCTAAAAGAGAAGGTAACATCATTTCTTTTTGGGCTCCTTTAGTTGATATTTCAACACAACGAGCATAATCAGGTTCAGCATCTCCAGTAAGAATTCCTTTAATTTCGCGGAATTGACGACGAACTTCTTCAACCATGCTTTGAGCAGCACGACCAACCGCATTCATTGTTAATCCTGAGAATAAGAAGGCAGCCATAGATCCAAGGAAAGCACCAACTAAAACGCGAGGGTTCATAAGGTCAACTTGGAAATATTGCATAATTTGCTGTATTGTAGCTGTATGAATGTCAGTATTATCAAAATGATTATTTGTTGCAAAAGCTGTAAACTCAGCAGCCTTCTCTGGAATACGCGCAATTGCGATTTTGATCTCTTCGATATAAGAAGCCATTAAAGCAAGAGCAGTAAGAGCCGCAGAACCGATTGCAAAACCTTTACCTGTTGCTGCAGTTGTATTTCCTAAAGTATCAAGCGCATCAGTACGTTTACGAACTTCTGGATCGAGCCCGCTCATTTCAGCATTTCCACCAGCATTGTCGGCAATTGGTCCGTAAGCATCTGTTGCAAGGGTGATACCTAAAGTAGAAAGCATTCCAACGGCAGCAATAGCGATACCATAAAGGCCCATTCCGATATCATTAAAATTGAATTTAGCAGCGAAAAGGAAAGAGAGGATAATAGTAGTCCCAACGATTAGCACAGGGAAAGCAACAGAAAGCATTCCTGTTCCGATTCCTGAAATAATAACGGTAGCATGTCCTGTTTTTGTTGATTCGGCAATTTTTTGTGTTGGTTTATAAGCTGACGATGTGTAATATTCGGTAACTTTACCAATACCAATACCTCCAGCAAGGCCAATTAGCATAGAAATCCAAATTCCCTGGAAATTAGGAATATCTAGATAATATAGAATTCCCAAAGAAGATAATGCAATTAATATTGAACTGATATTTACACCTCTACCAAGAGCGGCCAATAATTGTTTTTGAGAAGCACCTTCCTTAGCTTTAACCAGAAAAATACCAAAAATAGACAGGATAATACCCACAGCAGCTATAAGCATCGGAGCAATAACACCATTAAATTGCACTTCTGGACCTAGAGTTTTAAATGCTACAGCACCAAGAGCAGCAGTTGAAAGAATAGCCCCACAATAAGATTCGTATAAGTCTGCGCCCATGCCAGCCACGTCACCAACATTATCACCAACATTATCAGCGATTGTAGCAGGATTACGAGGATCATCTTCTGGAATACCAGCTTCTACTTTTCCAACAAGGTCAGCACCCACATCAGCAGCTTTTGTAAAAATACCTCCACCCACACGTGCAAACAAAGCTTGAGTCGAAGCTCCCATACCAAATGTTAAGGTTGTAGTTGTAATAATAATAAGTTTCATTGAAGGATCTGCAGCGATAATAGCATTTGTAGTATTATCTAAAGCACCAATAACATACTGTAAAGCAAAAAACCAAACAGAAATATCAAGTAAGCCAAGACCAACAACGACAAGGCCCATAACTGCACCAGAACGGAAAGCCAACTGGAGACCATCATTTAAAGAACGTTGAGCTGCATTTGCGGTACGTGCAGAAGCATAAGTTGCTGTTTTCATTCCGAAGAAACCTGCAAGTCCTGAGAAAAAACCACCCGTAATAAATGCGAAAGGCACCCATGGGTTTTGTATTTCTAACAAGTATGCCATAATAGCAAAAATGATAGTAATAACAACAAATACAATAATTACTATTCTGTATTGTTGCTTTAAATATGCCATTGCACCTTGTCGCACATATAAAGCAATTTTTTTCATTGTATCTGTTCCTTCACTCTCTTTCATCATTTGCTTAAAGAAATAATAAGCAAAACCTAAAGCTAAAATTGAAGCAATTGGAATAAGCCAAAACATTGGTTCTGTAATCATAATCAATAGTTTAGTTAGTTAATATTAATTTATTTCTGTTTATTTTCATGTCTTAAAAAACCGGTGCAAAAGTCTGCAAAATTTTCGAGATAAAAAAATAATAAGGCATCTTATTCGTATTTTTTTGTTTCAACCCAAGTTTTAAGCGCTTTGTATCATTTTTAATATGCCTTGCAACTAATTCCGTTTTAAAACAGTTTTAAAAACAAATATTATGTATTTTTGTTTAGAACTAAAAATTAGTTATGAAATTACTGTCACCATCACTCCTGAGTTTATTATTTGGCATATTCCTTTTTATTAATGTTTCTGCACAGGAGAAAAGCAGTCCTGCAGAAGATTTTTCGTTGACTGACACAAATGGTAATGTGGAAAATCTTTACGAAAAACTTAACGAAGGCAAAACCGTAATTTTATACTTTTTCTCATGTTCTTGTATTCATTGCTATCTCGACGCTCCTATTCTTGATTCAGTTTACAGACAATTTGGCTCAGGAGCTGAACAGCTTGAAGTTTGGGGAATCTGTGATCAGAATTTTAATAATGAAGACATCCAATTTTTTATTGACTCAACTCATGTTACATTTCCATGTTTTGCAACCGGTCATGCAACAGATGTTTTTAGCCTTTATGGCGCCCAATACACACCTCAAATAAAAATTATTTGTGACTATTTAGTGTCGGAATCAATTGCCAATAATCAGATTGTTGAGAGCTTGAACTATTGTTTTTCTACGGAAACAGAAATAAACAAGATTGAAACTTCACTTATTAGTATTTTAGGAGATTTTATATCAGTCGAAACTACAAAACAGATAAATATTGCAAGCATTTATGATGTAACAGGAAGAAAAATCGAGACTAACGACACATTCAAACCAAACAATATTTCTGTAAAGAATCTAATACCCGGAAATTTATACATATTAAATATTATTTTTGCTGATGGTACATCTCATTCAGAAAAAATAATATTACGATGACTAAAAAAATTCCTGCATTTATTCTAATATTTATTGTGATAATTTCATTTTTCAGTTGTGAAGTAATTTACAATTACGATTTAAGTGTTACAAGTATTGATTCCCTTCCTGCAACAAAATCCTGTATCGAAAAATATATTCCCCATTCTGTAAATGCACATGTTGGAAGGCAAAAGAATGACATAAGAGCTACTGCATTGGAATTAGACAATCACGTAAGAGAAATCACGGACTCATTACTAGCAGATTCTGTAAACTTAGAAAATGGATATGAGCTTCTATTTATCATCGAAGGTCTTGATCCTGAGAATGAAATTACGGAGGTTGAGATCAGTAGAACGTATTTTATTATTGAAGAATAATCTTTATCACTTTTTTCTTTACCAGCAATTTGTATCTTTGTAATTCAATGAAATTACAATGCAAAAGAAAGTTTTACTTATAGACACTGTTCACAGGATAATTCCAGACAAACTAAGCGCAAATGGCTTTGAAGTTGTTGCAGGTTTTGGATTAAGTCGAGACGAAATTCTAAACAATATTTCGGATTTTTATGGTGTAGTAATTCGTAGTCGGATTAATATTGACAAGGAATTTGTGGATAAAGCTAAAAATCTTCGATTTATTGCACGTGTTGGTGCCGGAATGGAGACAATTGATATTGATTATTGCAAACAGAAAGGAATTGAATGTTTAAATTCGCCAGAAGGAAACAGAGATGCGGTTGGTGAACACGCAATTGGGATGCTATTAAACCTGATGAACAATCTAAATAAAGCAGACAAAGAAGTTAAATCGAGCATTTGGAATCGCGAAGAAAACCGTGGCAATGAATTAAACACAAAAACTGTTGGGATAATCGGATACGGGAATATGGGAAGTAGTTTTGCAAAAAAACTGTCGGGATTTGGCTGCAAAGTTATTTCGTATGACAAATACAAAAAAGGATATTCTGATGGCTTTACAACTGAAACAGATCTGAATTCAGTATTTTCTGAGGCTGACATTTTAAGTCTTCATGTTCCATTAACAGAAGAAACTAAGTATATGATTGATGAAGACTTTATTTCATCTTTCAAAAAGAATTTTATTTTAATTAATACAGCTAGGGGTCCTGTTGTCAAAACAACAGACCTTGTAAATGCATTAAAATCTGGAAAAATAATCGGAGCAGCACTAGATGTACTAGAGTATGAAGAAACATCGTTCGAGACAACATCAAAAATGACAGATAAAGAAGAATTCAAATATTTGGCAGTATGTAATAATGTAATTTTAACGCCACATATCGCTGGATGGACAGTAGAATCAAAATTAAAACTTGCCGACATACTAGCAGATAAAATAATCGCCTTAAACAAATAAGAATATGTTATCAGAATCAGATTTTAAGACAAACAAAATTGTTGAAATTGCAAAAAAAATGGCAATTGCCGCTCGTACTGCTCCAAAAGGCAGAGGGAGAAATACAATTGAGATAAAGATTGCCCATGGTGCTGATTTAGAAATTATCGCACAAAAGATGGAAGAAATGGGAAATAAAAACGGACAGCATTTCTTTATTCGCGACGCATCAAATATTAGAAATTCTGATGCAGTTTTATTTATTGGTACCGAAATAAAATCGCTAGGGTTAAAAGATTGCGGACTATGTGGAATGGAAAACTGTGAAAACAAAAACACAAAAGAAGATATTCCATGTGCATTTAACAATATTGATTTGGGTATAGCAATTGGTTCTGCTGTAAGCATTGCTGCTGATTCGAGAATTGATAACCGTGTAATGTTTTCGGTAGGCATGGCTGTTCGTGAATTAAAATACTTTGATGAAAATGTAAAAATAATTATGGGAATCAGCTTAAGCGCACACAGTAAAAACATTTATTTCGACAGACAATAATTGCAGATTTACATTTTAAAATAAGAATACTACTATGATTTTTAGTGGAAACATACTCAAAATGAGGACTAATAATGCGGGTACTGTTGAATATTTTCTTCAGACAGATGATTCAGAGATTAAAATGAATCTACTTATTGGTGAAAATCTAAAAATTGAATATCTGCATAAAATTAATTGTATTAGCTGTTCCGCACTTACTAAAACCAGTTTTCACCAAGGTTACTGCTATTCTTGTTTTACCAGTCTGCCGCAATGCGATGCAGGCATTCTTAATCCAGAAAAGGACATGTCGCATTTGGGAATAAGTAGAGACATGGCTTGGGCAAAAGAGAACTCTTTGATAGATCATTACGTTTATCTAGCAATTACAGGAGACCTTAAAGTTGGGGTAACGCGTCACACACAAATACCTACCCGCTGGATTGACCAAGGAGCAATTGCAGCAATAAAGTTTGCCAAAACACCATACAGACATCTAGCAGGAGTGATAGAAACAGAAATGAAGAAGCATGTTTCGGACAAAACAAATTGGTCAAAAATGTTAAAAGCGAGTTCTCTAGAATACAATTTAAAAGAAGAGAAGAAAAGACTTTCAGCACTCCTTCTTGATGATTTAAAACAATACCTGAGCTTAGATAATACTGTTACAACAATCAATTATCCTTATAAAGATCCGTTGAAAGAAATAAAAAGCGTAAATTTAGAAAAGACAAGTGTTATTAGTGGAATATTAATTGGAATTAAAGGACAATATCTTATTTTTGACAATGGTCAAGTAATAAATATCAGAAAGCACAATGGCTATTTAGTAAATATTGAGATTATTAAATAATGGAAGACAGAGATAAAATCAAGGAACTATATTTTAGGGCAGCAGGCTATTGTAGTAAGGCCGAGAAATGTCCAGAGGATGTTAGGCAATATCTGAACAAATATTCCGACGAAGACTTTATAATTACGTCTGCGATTAAACTCTTAGAGACAGAGGGATACATAAATAATGAAAGATATATAAAAGCATTTATTAATGACAAGTACAAATTTGCGAAATGGGGTCGTGTTAAAATTGAATATGCTCTAATGCAAAAGAGATTTCCGAAAAGTTTAATAAAAACATATTTAAGCGAAATTGATGCTGATGAATATTTAAGCATACTAAACAGTTTAATAAAAGGCAAAATCAAACAGAATAAAGAAGTTGACCCAGCAAAAAAGAAAGCTGCAATTATACGATTTGCATTAAGTAAAGGATTTGAGTATGGGGATATTTTCAAAGTGCTAGAAAAATAAAAAGCCTATTCGGCAGGAAATAATTACTAAATTTGCACAAAATACAATTATCAATTATGCTGACAATAGAAAAAGTAAGAGAAGCAAGGAAAAGGACAGATGCTTTGAGGAGGTTTCTTTGACATCGATTCAAGACGTGAATTTATTGAGAATGAAACTGTAAAAACACAGGCATCAGAATTCTGGAATAATCCAGAAGAAGCAGAGACAGTATTAAAAAAAATAAGTGCAGAAAGGAAGTGGGTAACAGAATATGATATCGTAAACTCTAAAGTTGATGATATTGAAGTACTTTTTGATTTTTATAAAAATGGTGATTTAAGTGAAGAAGAAGTCGATATTGAATTTGACAACTGCATATCGGCTATAGAAGATTTGGAGCTTAAAAATATGCTTGGCAACGAAGAAGACTCATTAGATGCTGTAATTACAATAAACTCAGGCGCAGGCGGAACAGAGAGCAATGATTGGGCAGAAATGCTAGAAAGAATGTATTTGCGTTGGGCAGAAGATAACAACTACAAAATTCAACTTATTGACAGGCAGGATGGGGATTCCGTTGGAATTAAGTCTGTAACAATGAGTTTTAGCGGAGAGTTTTCGTATGGATATTTAAAAGGAGAAAACGGCGTTCACCGCTTAGTAAGATTATCTCCTTTTGATTCTCAGCATAAAAGACACACTTCTTTTGCTTCTGTTTTTGTTTATCCTTTGGTTGATGACACGATTAATATTGAGATTAACACATCCGAAATTGAATGGGACACATATAGAAGTAGTGGCGCTGGAGGACAAAATGTAAATAAGGTAGAAACTGCGGTAAGACTTAAACATATTCCTACCGGGATAGTTATAGAAAATAGTGAGACCAGATCACAATTAAAGAACAGAGAAAACGCATTAAGACTGTTAAAATCGCAATTATATGAAATGGAATTGCGAAAACAACAAGAAGAGCGAGACAAATTAGAAGGTCAGAAGCAGAAAATTGAATGGGGCTCACAGATTCGTAATTATGTTTTGCATCCATACAAATTAGTAAAAGATTTACGAACTGGTGTAGAAACCGGCAATGCTCAAGCAGTTCTTGATGGCAAAATTGGAGAATTCATTAAGGCCTTCTTGATGGAATTTGGTCAGAAATAAACAAATACACTAAAAATAAATTAAAAGCAGGCAAATAAGTCTGTTTTTTTTTATTAATTATCATAATTTTTAAGGGTATATATCAAAAAAAAAGCCTTGAATCAAATGATTCAAGGCTTAAAAAATTGGCGGCGACCTACTCTCCCACAAGACGCAGTACCATCGGCGCTGATGAGCTTAACTTCCGAGTTCGGAAAGGGATCGGGTGTTTCCTCATCGCCATAGCCACCT
>JBBQCZ010000137.1:0-10943 GCA_038319215.1 Bacteroidales bacterium
CATCGAGCTATCAAGACTAATATCAGCTTGACATTCGGTCAAAAGTGGGACTCCAAAATCCCTCATCATTTCCATAGTTATGATATAATGATCACCGAACCAGCCATATCCGCCATTACCAAAGTTCCATGCAAAATAAATTGAAAAAACATTTTCAGGAATTTGCGAACTTAAATCTTTTTTAGAATTTGTTTCATAAGTCATCATATAATACGATGCCGCAACCTGATTACAAACCCAATGTTTTTGCTTAAAAATTGGAGGCCAATATTCTGAGCCAGTGAGATCAAATGAGCTACTTAAATTCCTATTATAAAATTCAATTCCTTCATCTGTCAGCGAATAATATCTATCTTTTAATTGAAGAAGTGACTGTGAAAAAACGCCACACCCTATACTTAGCAACAATATTATTGAAACTGCTTTTCTCATTCCTGTTTTTTTTTGCAATATACTACTTTTTTTATTTATTAATAATAATTTTGCAGGATATAATACCACTAAGGATTCATGGACTATAAATTATTATCAGAATACCGACCAACAGGAGATCAGCCGGAAGCAATAAGGCAATTAACAAATGGTATTTTATCTGGATTACCTCACCAAACGCTTTTAGGAGTGACCGGAAGCGGTAAAACTTTTACTATTGCAAACGTGATTAAAAACATTAATCGTCCTGTTCTGATACTTAGCCACAATAAAACTTTAGCTGCTCAACTTTATTCCGAATTCAAAGAATTTTTTCCAGAAAATGCTGTCGAATACTTTGTTTCATATTACGACTATTACCAGCCAGAAGCATATATGCCTATTACCGATACATATATTGAAAAAGACTTGGCAATAAATGATGAAATAGAGAAACTAAGATTAAGTACTTCGTCTGCATTATTATCAGGAAGAAGAGATGTGATTGTTGTAAGTTCGGTTTCTTGTATTTATGGTATTGGAAATCCAGATGACTTTCATTCAAACACACTAGAAATTAGTATTGGCCAAAAATATGGTAGAGATATTTTACTTCGGCATCTTGTAGATTCTCTTTATTTTCGGTCAGATATAGAATTTAAACGTGGTAGTTTTAGAGTTAAAGGTGATACTGTTGACGTATTTCTTGCCTATCACGACCTTGCAATAAGAGTAATTTTCTGGGACGACGAAATCGAAGAAATTTATTCTTTTGAACCATACTCAGGTTCCAGAGTTGAAAGCCTAGAGATTGCGAAAATATATCCAGCAAACATATTTGTTACAACAAAAGAAAGAATAAAACAAGCGATTATCCTAATTCAGGATGATATGATGGCTCAGGTTGAATATTTTAATAGTATTGGAAAGCCTCTCGAAGCAAAAAGAATAAAAGAAAGAGTAACATACGATTTGGAAATGATACGAGAACTTGGACATTGTAGTGGAATAGAAAATTACTCTAGGTATTTCGATGGAAGAAATCCTGGATCTAGACCTTTTTGTCTAATTGATTACTTCCCAGATGATTTTATAACTGTAATTGACGAAAGTCATGTTACTATTTCACAAATAGGTGCAATGTATGGTGGCGACAGATCTAGAAAAGAAAATCTAGTTAATTTTGGTTTCAGATTACCGTCTGCAATTGATAATAGACCACTTAAGTTCCCCGAATTTGAATCTTTAATGAATCAAACTATTTATGTTAGTGCAACACCTGCAGATTATGAATTGAATAAATCGGAAGGTGTAATTGTTGAGCAAGTTATTAGACCAACTGGGTTACTAGATCCAATAATAGAAGTGAGAAGTTCATTAAATCAGATTGACGATTTAATGAATGAAATCAACATTAGAGCAGACAAGGACGAAAGAGTACTTGTTACAACGTTGACTAAAAGAATGGCAGAAGAACTCACAAAATATCTTACTAAATTTAAAGTAAGATGCCGATACATTCATTCCGATGTTGATACTTTAGAACGCGTTCAAATACTTTCGGAATTACGTTCCGGTGTTTTCGACGTACTAGTTGGAGTTAATCTGCTAAGAGAAGGGCTAGATTTGCCAGAAGTTTCTCTAGTTGTGATAATTGATGCAGATAAGGAAGGATTTTTGCGTTCTGAAAGATCGCTCACACAAACAGCAGGACGAGCAGCACGACATCTTAATGGTCGTGTAATAATGTATGCTGATAAAATAACAGGTTCAATGCAAAGAACCATCGACGAAACCAACAGAAGAAGAATAAAGCAGCTACAATACAATGAAAAACACAATATCACCCCTACTCAAATTATAAAAGGTCAACGCGAAGTTATTGGCAGAAAAAAAGAACCTGCATATAAAGAATATAATGTCGAAATAGAACAAAGCATTGCAGCAGATCCAGTTGTGAAGTTTATGACTGCCGAAGCATTGGAGAAAACTCTCAAAAATACGAAAAAGCAAATGGAAGCTGCTGCTGCGAAGCTTGATTTTATTGAAGCTGCAAGACTGCGAGATGAAATGTATGCTTATGAAAAGATACTGAAAACCAGAAAACAATAGGGGAAATAACAAATCGAAAGTATAAAAACGCAAACCCGAAAGCTTTCGGGCATGAGTTTTTGTTTTCAATAATAAATAAAAAAAAAGGCTCCCCAAAAAGGAAGCCTTTATTTTTTATTTATTATTGATGTTATTTCATCAAATTAACTTTGTGAGTAGAAACTTCGTTACCGTTAATAACTTTAACGAAATATGTACCGTTTGCTAATTTACTCATATCTAAAGTATTAACCATGTTAGCTCTTTCGATATTTTCAACAACCTGACCCATCATGTTTATAACCTGAACATTGCAACCTTCAACGTTTTCAATGTTTAATGTACCTAAAGTTGGATTAGGATAAATGCTGATGATATTTGAAGAAACCGGTTTGCCAGTATTTGTGATAGTATAATTGTTTAAGTTCAAGTGAACATTTAAACCACCACGACTCCAGTTAGAAATAGAAACCCAAGTGTTTGCATTCGTACCAGCTAATAATTTCCAGCTTGTTCCCCAGAAACTTACAGGAACTGTTGGGTCATAACCAATCCAAATATCATTATCTGTGCTACCATAATAGAACTCAATTGCTGCTCTAATGCTTTTTGAAGTTTCACCAGATTCAAAAAGAACATCAACTTGATCGGTAAATGAAATATTCATCCAGTTTCCTAAAGATTCTGCTGTGATTTCCATTAAAGGAGAAGTGCTAATATCAACCCACTCAGAAGTACCAGCATCGTATTGCAAAACGTGACCAATAATTGATGTTCCAACAGTAGAGTTTTCATTAATAAATACATCCATTGAGGTAATCTGATCTTCGAATAAGAAAGTAAAATCTGTACCAAACATTTCACCATCCATATTACCATCTAACCAAGAACCAGGACCAGTATATGCGGAAGTTTTATCAATATCATGACCAAAATAGTTTTCAGTTACAATAAAATATGTAGTATCAGTATTATTATTTAAGTTAGCATCTACTTGACCAGGTACAATTAAAGTATATGCAACAGTATATTTTCCAAGAGCTGGACTAGCACCTAAAGCAAAATCAGTTTCGATTAAATCAACAGTATCTTTAGCCGCTGTTGCCATTGCTGTACCAGTAACAGTATAATTAAATATTTCAGTCATTTCTGGATTAAAAACCTGAACTTTTACATCTGGAGTAACAGTCAAATTACCAAGATTTTCTAAAGCAACATTAAACCAACTTAATGCATCAGGAGAATCATATTGAATTTGAGGAATATTTCCATAATGAGAACTAATATGATAGTAATCTGCTTGACCAGAAACAGTATAATCAACATACTCGAAGAAGTTCATTTTAGCATGAACGAATTTAAGGTCATAATCAGGATTATCAGTTATAGTAACATCATCAACTTCCCAACCATAGCCATAACCGCCAATAGCAGCTGTAGTAGTTTGCCATCTTAGTCTAATTGAAACATTTGCTTGATTTGCAATATAAGATGTAGCAACTAATTCGAAGAAATTAGCACCAAAAGCATTACCTTCAACCTCTGTATTAATTTCTACTGAAGTCCAAGTAGAACCGCCATTAACACTAAAATCAACATATGCAGCAGCAGCATTTAATGCTTTGTAATTCTGATAGAAAGTTAATTTTGGATTAGATACAGCAGAAAGATCAATGCCGTCAAATTGGATATATGTATCGCAAATTTC
This sequence comes from Bacteroidales bacterium, assembly GCA_038319215.1. Classification (GTDB taxonomy): domain Bacteria; phylum Bacteroidota; class Bacteroidia; order Bacteroidales; family ML635J-15; genus Bact-19. The sequence continues at coordinate 4,211 of JBBQCZ010000137.1, forward strand.
AGCAGGTAATAATCCTAAAAGATCAGAAATACCATCAACCCATGCAAAATTATTTCCAGATTCAGAATAATCGTGAACATATTGCCATCCCATATATATCCATAGTGGAGGAACTGGACCGCCATAAGAAGTACTGGAAAATCCGTTAGTTGGAGTAGTGTCAGAAACTGCCCATGCTTTTGTTCCAGTAACATTACCAACTGTCCAAACAGCAGGAGATTCCTCAAAAGTTACTTGCCATACTGGAGTAGCTTTTGTAGCGCTGATATCAGCTTTTCTTGTCTGTGATTTACCTGATTCGTATGCATAACCCATTTCAACTTGAGCCATAGCATAAGTTGTCAAAGCAACCAGAGCCATTAAGATCGTAAATTTTTTCATAACATTTTTTAATTTAAATTTAACATTTATTTGATTTCTACTTTTAACTTATACGCAAAAATATACATTTTTTTTATAATGTGATACAATTTTAAATTTTATTTTTGCACTTCAATCCATATAACTCTTTATATCTTAGAAAGGTTGCATGAGAAGTCGTTTTTGCAATAAAAAATCCAATTTCTCCATCCATAAAACCAAACTTAAAAAAATATACTGCTATGAATCTAAAAAAGGGAGCAAAATAAATTTTTATCAAACTAATATTTTTACCTTTTTCAAAATCACTTTTTGCATTTAACTTGCTAAATCTCTGAGCTTGCTTTACATGTTCGGCCTTAGTCTTATAAGTAAAATGAAGCAAATCGCCATTTAAATGAGCAAATACTGGTTTTTCGCAAAATTCTAAATACTCATGAATAATTCCAACCCAATTTGCAAAATTACGATTCCAAATTCTTATTTTTTTATCTGGATACCACCCCCCAAATTTAATTGGCTTCCCACTATGATGATTTAAACGATTAAGAGTAAAAACCCTGTTTAACAAATTAGTATCGATATCATTTAGAGATTTTTTTAGCTCTTCAGAAAGACATTCATCTGCATCAATTGAAAAAACATAATTATATTTTGCAAGCTGATTTCCATAATTTTTCTGTGAACTATAATTATCAAATTTACGATAAACAAACCTAACCGAGTATTCATTACAAATCTCTTCAGTTCTATCAACAGAACCAGAATCGACGACAATAATGTCATCAGAAACATCAATTAGTGAAGCCAAACATCTACCAATGTTTTCTTCTTCGTTAAGAGTAATAATTACAATACTAATTTCCTTCATATACCAAAAAGCTAAAGGCAAAATTAGTTATTTTTTTTAAAAATTAGGCTACTTAATATGCTACCGAGAAATATGACTCTTTTATTTTTTTTTTACATCTTAATTCTATAACTTTGGGAAATTTTATTTTTGCGCAGTATTTTAATAAAAACCGACATATATGAGTAAAATTATTCCAATGGCTGAAGCCATATCAAAGATTAAAGATGGCATGACAATAATGATTGGGGGCTTTATGGCTGCAGGTACACCTAACGCAATAATGGCTGAATTAGTAAAGAAAAACGTTAAGAACTTAACAGTTATTTGTAATGATACAGGATTTGCAGATAAAGGCATAGGTTTGTTGGTTACAAATAAACAAATAAAAAGAATTATATCATCTCATATTGGCACAAACACGTCAACCATTGCTCAATTTAACAACAAAGAAATTGAAGTTACTTTTGTTCCACAGGGCACACTTGCCGAAAGAATTAGGTGTGGTGGCGCTGGTCTTGGAGGAATTTTAACACCAACAGGTTTAGGAACCATAGTTGAAGAAGGTAAACAAATAATTACTGTTGACGGTAAAGAATATCTATTAGAAACAGCCTTAAGGGCCGATTTAGCTTTAATTGGGGCTAGTATTGCTGACGAAGTTGGAAACCTTCATTATAAAGGCACAACTCAAAATTTTAACCCAATGATGGCAACAGCTGCAGATATGGTTATTGTTGAGGCTCAGGAGATTGTAAAAACTGGTGATATTCCAATGGAAAATGTTCACACACAGGCTTTATTTGTTGATTATATTGTAAAAGCATAAAAATAAATATTATGAAAATAACTTCAATGATTAGACTTAGAATGGGATCTCACGACGCTCATTATGGTGGCAATTTAGTTGATGGAGCAAAAATGCTTCAACTTTTTGGTGATGTTGCTACCGAATTATTAATACTTAACGATGGTGACGAAGGATTATTTGCTGGATATGACAAAGTTGAATTTCTTGCACCAGTTTATGCAGGCGATTTTATCGAAGCTGTAGGCGAAATTGTTAATGTCGGAAATTCTTCACGAAAAATGATATTTGAGGCGAGAAAAGTTATTAAACCTCGTCAGGATATTAGCGATTCTGCTGCCGATTTTCTAGAAGAACCAATTGTGGTTTGTCGCGCAAGTGGAACATGTGTAGTACCAAAACAATGTCAAAGAAAAAATAATCAATAAAATATGGAAAAACTAATTATTACAGCCGCAATTTGTGGAGCAGAAGTTCTAAAAGAGCATAATCCTGCGGTTCCTTATACTATTGAGGAATGTGTTCGCGAAGCAAAATCTGCTTATGACGCAGGTGCTAGCATTATTCATTTGCATGTAAGACAAGATGATGGCACTCCTACTCAGGATAAAATTCGTTTTAAAGCAGTTATGGATGCAATTTATGCTGTGCTTCCTGATGTAATTATTCAACCTTCTACAGGTGGTGCTGTGGGTATGACAAATGACGAACGCTTACAGCCAACCGAATTAAATCCAGAAATGGCAACTTTAGATTGCGGAACTTGTAATTTTGGTGGTGATGATGTTTTTACAAATACCGAAAATACCATTAAATACTTTGGTACAAGAATGATTGAAAGAGGCATTAAACCTGAATTGGAATGTTTCGACAAATCAATGATTGACATGGCTTTAAGACTTCAGAAAAAAGGTTTTATAAGTTTACCAATGCATTTTGATTTTGTAATGGGTGTAAATGGTGGTATTACTGGCGAATTAAGAGATTTTGTATTCTTACGTGAGAGTATTCCTGCTGATGCAACTTATACCGTTGCCGGAATTGGCCGATTTGAATTTCCACTTGCAATGGCTGCAATAATTGATGGTGGACATGTTAGAGTTGGTTTTGAAGACAATGTCTTTATTTCAAAAGGTGTTTTGGCAAAATCAAATGGCGAATTAGTTGCCAAAGTTGTAAGAATGGCAAAAGAATTGGGTCGCGAAATTGCAAACCCAAAAGAAGCTAGAGAAATTTTAGGATTAAAACAGAGATAAACATAAATTATTAATATTTAAACATTTTCAGAAATGCAGAAAAAAGGAAGCAAATACGGAATTCACAGAGTAATTGAGCCATTAGGCGTTTTACCACAACCGGCAAATAAAATAGATAATAATATGGACGAAATTTGGGATAACGAAATCCTAATTGATGTTCAAACTTTAAATGTTGACTCTGCAAGTTTTACTCAAATTGAAGAACAAGCAGGTGGTGATAAAGCAAAAATTGCTGAAATCATGATGGACATTGTTGCAAAACAAGGCAAACATCGCAATCCAGTTACTGGTTCTGGTGGTATGTTATTAGGAACTGTAGAGAAAATTGGTGACGCTCTATTAGGAAAAATCGATCTTAAAGTAGGTGATAAAATTGCAACTCTTGTTTCTTTATCTCTTACTCCATTAAGAATTGACAAAATTAAAGACATTCGTCCTGATATCGACCAAGTTGATATTGATGGAAAAGCAATTCTTTTTGAAAGTGGCATATATGCAAAAATACCTGCAGGAATGCCTGAAGGTCTCGTACTTTCTGCTCTTGACGTTGCTGGTGCTCCAGCTCAAACAGCAAAACTTGTTAAACCAGGCGACACAGTATTAATAATAGGTGCTGGTGGAAAATCAGGAATGTTATGTTGCTACGAAGCTAAAAAACGTGCTGGTGTTACTGGTAAAGTTATTGGATTATGCCACAGCGAAAAAAGCACAAAACGCTTAATTGACTTAGGTTTCTGCGATCATGTATTTGCTGCTGATGCTACTCAACCAGTTGGAATTCTCGAAAAAATGGAAGAATTAACAAATGGCCAAATGGCAGATATTACAATCAATAATGTAAACATTAATGATACAGAAATGACAAGTATTCTTTGTACAAAAGATACTGGTATTGTTTATTTCTTCTCAATGGCAACTTCATTTACTAAAGCTGCTTTAGGTGCTGAAGGTGTTGGTAGTGACGTAACTATGATTGTTGGAAACGGATACACAAAAGGACACGCTGAAATTACTCTTGCTCTTTTGCAAGAAAGCGAAAAACTAAGAAAGATTTTTACTGAAATGTATGCTTAATAAGTATTATTCAGTTTAGATTTTTGAATAAAATATAATCCCGCGCGAAGTTCTCGCGTGGGTTTATTAAAATTACATCTTCCGCTTTTAGTACAGGAAAATAACATCCGACTCCGCCGCGGCGGATGGAATAAAAAGAATAAAGAATGAACAAAGGATGCAGATACGGAACTCATAGAGTGATAGAACCAAAAGGAACTCTTCCACAACCAGCACAAAAACTGGACAACACTATGAGTATTTATGATAATGAAGTTTTAATTGATGTTAAAACTCTAAATATTGACTCAGCAAGCTACACTCAAATCAGAAGGGAATGTAATGACGATGCCGAGAAAATGAAAAATATGATTATTTCTATCGTTGCAGAACGTGGAAAAATGCAAAATCCAGTTACTGGTTCGGGCGGTATGCTAATTGGTACAGTAAAAGAAATCGGACCAAATTTTCCAAATAAAAAATTAAAAGTAGGTGATAAAATTGCAACTTTGGTGTCGCTATCGCTTACTCCATTAAAAATACATGAAATTGTAAAATTAGAAGCAGAACACGATCAAGTAGATGTTAAAGCGGAAGCTATTCTATTTGAAAGCGGTATTTTTGCAATTTTACCAAACGATTTACCAGAAAAACTTGCCCTGGCGGCTCTTGATGTTGCTGGTGCTCCAGCACAGGTTGACCGACTTGTTAAAGAAGGCGACACCGTTTGCATTATCGGAGGCGGAGGAAAATCTGGCATTTTGTGCTGCTATCAGGCAATGAAAAATGTTGGTCCTCACGGCAAAGTAATTGTTGTTGAATATTCGGCTGTAAATGCTCAGAGAATTATCGACATGAAACTTGCACACCATGTAATTATTGCTGATGCAACAAGTGTTATGGAAGTTTATAATAAAGTTACCGCTATTACTGGCGAAAGAGGTTGCGAAGTTGTTATCAATAATGTTAATGTTCCAAGTACCGAAATGACTTCTATCTTAATTACTAAAGGTCAAGGCTTAATATATTTCTTCTCAATGGCAACTTCGTTTACAAAAGCTGCTCTTGGTGCCGAAGGAATTGGAAAAGACATTAACCTTATTGTTGGTAACGGTTATGCTAAAGGTCATGCTGACCTAACTCTTAATATTTTGAGAGAATCTCCAGAAATAAGAGGATTATTTGAAAAATTATACGTTTAAAATACTTTACTAATATGATGAGCGAAGGCAGAAAAAAAATGTTTCCTGATGTTACAGATGAACAATGGAACGATTGGAAATGGCAGGTTAAAAACCGTATCGAGACTCTTGACGAATTAAAAAAATATATTAATCTTTCTGAAGAAGAGGAAGATGGTGTTGCAAAATCATTGCAGACATTAAGAATGGCAATCACACCTTATTATTTAAGTTTGGTTGACCCTGATGATCGCAAATGTCCTGTTCGCAAACAAGCAATTCCTACAGGAGCAGAAACACACCAGTCGGCAGCCGATTTACTTGACCCATTGCACGAGGATGAAGATTCTCCTGTTCCTGGCTTAACACATCGTTATCCAGATAGAGTTTTGTTTCTTATAACTGACATGTGCTCGATGTATTGCCGTCATTGTACTCGTCGTAGATTTGCTGGACAAACAGACGGTGAGTCGCCATCAGACAGAATACAACGTTCTATCGACTATATCGCAAAAACCCCAGCGGTTCGCGATGTTTTATTATCTGGTGGCGATGGACTAATGGTTTCTGATAAAATGTTAGAATCTATCATCCAAAGACTTAGAGCTATTCCTCATGTCGAAATTATCCGTATTGGCACTCGTACTCCTGTAGTTTGTCCACAACGAATTACTGACGATTTGGTAAATATGCTTAAAAAATATCATCCAATTTGGGTAAATACTCATTTCAATCATTCAAAAGAAATTACTCCAGAATCAACAGAAGCTTGTGCTAAACTTGCAAATGCGGGTATTCCTTTGGGAAATCAATCTGTTTTACTTCGCGGCGTTAACGATTGCGTCACAACAATGAAAAATCTCGTTCACAATTTGGTAAAAATTCGTGTTCGTCCATATTATATTTATCAATGTGATTTGTCAATGGGACTGGAACATTTTAGAACTCCAGTTTCAAAAGGAATCGAAATTATCGAAAACTTACGTGGACATACTTCTGGTTATGCAGTTCCAACATTCGTGGTTGACGCTCCGGGTGGTGGCGGAAAAATTCCGGTAATGCCAACTTATGTTATTTCGCAAAGCCCAGGCAAAGTTGTACTTCGTAATTTCGAAGGAGTAATAACAACTTATACAGAACCTACAGATTATGTTAACAGTTGCGAATGCGAAGATTGCAAATCTAAAGATACTAATGAAGGCGTTGCTTCTCTATTAAGAGG
>JBBQCZ010000138.1:0-10875 GCA_038319215.1 Bacteroidales bacterium
TCAAATGTACGATTGAGAGCATTTTTGTATAAATTATACGTTTTATTTATGCCATTAAAGCCCTTTGGAAAACTTTTGTCCGGCATACTTTTTACTGCTTCACAAATCAAATGCAAAAACAAAGGGTTGGAATATTCTGGATTAAGTATCGGAAAATTTGGCAACTTCAAACCGTAATGTTCACAAAATAGTTTCAAAGCTTCATATTCATTACCCTTAAAACCTGAGTGTGTAACAATTGTTATCTTACTGTCCGATTTAAAACTATCAGGTATAATGTCATTAAAATAAGTGCTTCGTATAGTTAGGACAATACCGATTGCTGGATATTTAGCAATTTCACTAATAAATCCTGCGATTTGATTTCTCCATAAATCAGCACCTGCTCCCTCGTTGACAGCGTCTAAAAGTATTAGTACTCTTGAATTTATTTGTAGCCCAATGTCATTTAGATTTTTTAGAAAATCTTGAAAAGAGCAAGTTAAATCTAATTTATTAAGTATGTTTTTTTCAATTGTATAGGTATTAGTAAAAGTTGTGCCTAATAACAAGATAGTTGGCAATGATTGATTTTTTCTTTGTGTTGCAATATCTCCCAATAAATGCGATTTTCCACAACCTGCCTCACCTTGAATAATTAAAGTTGGACTATTTGCCAAATTAATTTTTAATTTCCCAATCTCGTTCAACAAATCATCATTTACATTTTCTATTTCCCTTAATCGACTCAATTCTTTTTCATATTTATTTGACGAATTTTTCCAATCGATTTGAGAATACAATTCATTTTTTTTATCCTCAACTATTTTATCAAATTCTTTTAGCTTTTCAAAAAAGGAAGTCAATGAAATTGACTTGTCTAATGAATATTGATAATTCCTCTCCCATTCAATTAATTCGTTTTTCAAAGAATCCAATTTCTTTTCGATTTCCGAAAGGTGTTCATTGTCTTTGAGTTTTCGATAACTTTTTTCGGTCAGCCATTTATCAATAGTTTTGATAAATCTTCTGTAAAATATTTCATTATGAGAAATATTATCAAATAACTGTGCAATGGGAAGTTCAAAATTTAGTTCTTTATTGAAGCGAGGACCAAGATTATTTGTTTCTTTTTCAATTTGGTTGTCAAAAAAAACAGGATTCAAACCATTATCGCCAAAGAAAATATCTAATATCCATTTATTGTTCGGTTGTGATAATTGATATTCCAAATTACTTGGTACACGCCATTCTATTTCAACACCAATATTTTGAGCTGTATATTCTATATCTATTTGATATTGGGGTTTCTTCTTTTTTTTTCCTTCTGAAAGTTCTTGATTGATATGTAAATATAATAATATCACATCAAGATTTGAGTTTTTTGCTTTTGCAGTGCATATTGAGCTGATAATATCATTTTTATTTTGAGAAATTGGGGTTGAATAATATTTTGCTTGAAAGCCATAAAAATTTCCATTTCTCTCAACTGTTTCAGTTTCTATTCCTGCCTGATTTTTGTAACGAAATAATCCTAAATGGCAATTCTTTTCAGCGCAAAAAAGGAAATATGACATATTTTCAAATGCCCATTGTTCCCGTTTATCAAATCTTGAATCAAATATTTTCCAATTAACCATATTATTTGCCATTCTATTGTTTTTGAATCTATCTACTGAAACTATCAAAGCCTTTTATGCTACTTCATTATTATCCACAAATACCAAATAATTTTGTCTACAAGCCAAGGAATAATTAGTTCTTCGGGGTTGGCTAGTAAGATTTCATCTATTTTAAAAATTTGCTCTCTTTTAGCTCTAAGGTCGCCATTTTCTATTTTAGAGTATGTTTCATTTTCTATATCAAGCGAAGCTGACATATGACGTTGTAATAATTGCTCGGCCTCACTTAATTCTTTCTTTTAATTTGTGATAGAAATTTAATTAATTACAGAACTAATCAACAAACTCATCAATGCTATACTGGGAAATCAGTATCATAAGATCTTTCTGAATTTTTATAAGGAACGTAAAAATATAATTTCAATCTTTGTAAATGAAATTTTTGAATACCCACACACAAAAAAAACATTCTAATCCTCTGAAAATCCGTTCTTTTTCAAAAGCTCCAGATTTTTCTTACATCCCCAAGCTAAACGACTATCTAACTGACGGCTTCCAATTGCAATTTCATTCATCACATTCCATTGCCAACCTTTAAGAATTTTGCGGCGTTTATCCCAATCAGCCATTTTTTGTATCAGCTCAACAGTTATTCCGAGATCGGTATCGCTTGTTTCGGTTTTTATATTTTCGACTTTTATCTGTTCCGTAAGTTCATCTGCCTCTCCAAGCAAATCAATGTTATGTTAACATACAATATCAAATACTACCATTGCTTTTGTGCGGTCAGAATCTACTATTTTCTGATTATTCTTCACCTTGAAAGCCATATTAAAGGCTGTGGACTGCTGATTGATTGAAAGTAAATCGGTGTTTTTGCCCCATGTTTCTATTTTTTTCCATAAGGCAAATGGAATTGACCTTATTATGGATTCTTGGTGTTGAGCATCGCTTGCTGAATCTTCCGTTTCTTCAATAATATTTCTTTTTGGTGGATTTTTTAAATCAATCAAATCGGCTTGAATATCTGAAATATCAATGTTCCAAGAATTATTTTTAACCATATCCCAACATTCTTCCTTTTTAGCCCACTCTATAAAATGAGATACAGGTGACTTGTCGAGGATAAACTGGTTTACCTGTTTCATCAATTCATACATAAAGTCGGATAGTTCAATGGATATTTGTTGATTCCGCCATATTTTGTACACATCCAATTTGTTATTGGTAATCTGGTTTAGCAATGAAATGGTATATGGAACAACTACCACCCTCATTTCACCAATACTCGAAGGCTTTACACCATAACGTTTTTCGGCTGTTTTGAAAAGAATACATTTAGCAATAGAATCCTCAAAATAAACATTGTTGATTTTCTTGATATTATCGGGCAAGTTGTTATTGATAAATTGTGCATAATTTTTTTCATTTCCCCGAGCAACAATATGCGGACTTATTGCTAATTTACGACCATCATAAATTTCCTGATAGGCATTAATATATTTTGCAAGCTCTACTTTTGTGATAACCTGATTCTTTGGATATTTTAAATCAAATATCTTTTGCCTAGAATCCGTGAAACCCTCCTTAGATCGTAAATTCTTATACTGACCTCTAGCACGCTCAAAGAACCAACATGTCTGAATATTGTTCGACTGAGTAACGGGAGATAATATGAACCGCGAAACCTTTTCGTATGCTACTAAATGAGGATTATTGGCACTAAAGTCAGCTTCGTTTACTTTATTTTGTGTATTGGCAAACCGAGAAATATCTGAAACTATTTTATCAAATTCATCTTGTTTTTTTATAACAGACAATTTCATTTGGACAAAAACATTTGATATATCTGCTTTATCCTTTTTAAATGTATGAAAAATAGAAGCAGTTGTTTGTCCTCCATTTACAATTTGCAAATTGCGAATGTATTTAATATGCTTGCCAGTAGCATCCAATTCAATATGATCTGCCGTAGCGGTAATTCCATTGTTATAGGCCAAAAACATGTGAGGACTACTGGTAATAGTAGTACGAATTCCTTTATTAATTTTACCTACGAATTGAAGGAAAGAACGCACATTTTGTTGTAAAAGTCTTGCTCCATATCTATCGTATAAATTTGATAGTACTAAGCCTGGAACAATTGCAACATAAGCCTCATAATCATCATTTTCAATGGGTGCTTTTAGACAAGGAACGCTTAAAATATCATTAGAAAAATCTATTTCAATAGCAGATTGGGAGCTTGCAGAGATTTCATATAATCGATTAATATCCTTGACACTGTAATATGTGTATTTGGCATTAGTCATAACAAACTATTTATCAAATATTGTATCCAAATGCCATTGAAGAAACTTCGGATTAGGTAAATACTTCTGAGGCAAATTCAATTTCACACTTTCAAGCGGTAAAAAATGATTTGCAAAGTATTCTTTATTCTTGTATTTATTCAATTTATTAGACAGAATTATGTCATAATGCTCTGAGATACCTATCAATCCTTTATCAAATGCTTTGTCATATAATGCTGAAAGACAAATCCCATTTTCAGGATTTAATCTTTCTTCTTCATTTTTTGACCATGGAATAATGTGACTTGCGAAAAGTAAATCAGGAATATCAATTCCAGTTATTGCACATCGTTTATTGTAATTTGCTAAAACAATTTGACGAAAAACATTTTGATTAACCCTTGTCTTGACTTCTCGTATTTTAGTTTCTCCTTTTAATTCTGAAATATCAAAAAGCAAATCTTTGTACTTTATTTCAATCGAACCAGTTTCTTTTTCTGCTAATATACGTTCACTTTCAAACAATAAAGAATCTCTACTAAGTGCAAATTCATCCCAAATTGGTTGACATTGTTTTATTCCACCAACCATACCTTTTACACCTCTGTTCTGGTGATACGGGTCGCATGAAGCAAAATTTGTCAAACGAATAGCGATTGAATTAACAGACCTTCCTAACAACAAAGCAAGTTCTTGTACTTCCGGCGTTCTAGTATGTAGTTTGCCAAATGGCAATTTTAAATACAGATTAAATGCCAGAATCAATTCTTCACGAGACCATAAAACTCTAGCCATATCTTAATTTTAAAGTTAATATATATACTTATCACTTGCATTCTGAGAAAATATTCAACCATTAGATTTTTACAAAATCAATTCTTCACGAGTCCAAAGTTTTTGACCAAATTTCATTCTAATTTTATATTTAGAAAATTAGTTCATACTTTCAAAACTATCCCCAAAAATCAAAATTTCCGACTTAAAATCATAAAGTTTTTCTATAATTTTTTCTTTATGCCTATTTCTGTTTTTTGATAAAATCAAATTCTGAATTTCTTTATTTGTCTGAATCTTAATTAAGTCAACTAGACCTTGAACAGTATAATTATTTTGAATCGAAATTAATAAAGATTGTTTCATAATTTTTATAATAATGCCTTTAAAGATAGCAATCGCTCTTTTTGGAAAAATCTGATTAGTATCAATTTTACCTTGATTTATCAATCTAAAATCAATGAAATCTGTAGGTATATCGCCAAATCCAACAAAACATTTTACTCCTTTCAAAATTGCATTTCTACCAATTGAATTTTTATCATTTCTATTGGAATTGCATGAGAAACTAAAAAATATTTTGTTTCTAAATTTATCAATATTATGAGCATTTATAAAGTTCTCATTTTTATATAATGATTTGTTATGCTCAATTGCATCTAAACTAATAAAATCACTACTTTCTAAAGAACAAGAGCCAAACAATCTATCACTTCTACCATGTCCCATGAATAAAATAAATTTCGCAGTCTCTTTTGATGCAATATCTACACACATAATATGCTCAAAATCAGAAAATCCTGTTTTTAAACAATACCATTCATCATTCAAGTTCCGTTTAAGATGAGTATTAATTCTGTTTAAAAACCGAGTTGATTCTTGCATATCAGTTGGATAAATTGCTACTATTCTATGCATCTTCTAACTCATTTATAGTTACTAAATATGCAATAATTTGTTCGATTAGATCTTTTTTAAATTGTATACTATTTGAATTCTTACTTTCCAATTCAATTGCAATTTCACCAAATGTTTTTCCTTTATATTTTGGGAAAAGGTAATTAAATGTATCTTCGTTTCTTTTGTGAAACCATTCTGTTAGTTCATTCTCAAAATTAAAGTCTTTTACTTTGTTTATATTAGTAAGTACTTCTTTAAAATAATCATCTCTTTTTACAAAAAGGATATTTGAAGTTGTGATCTTTTGCAGTTTATCTAACTGTTCTTCAAAGTTATTATCAACATTAATATTGAGACTGTTGACAATTCCTTCAATATCATGGTCAATTTTTTCTTTTATAAGTTTCTTATTTGTAGAAAATAACTTTTTTAATTGGTCTTTTTTATATTCAACCTCGTTTTTTTGGAATATTATTTCACTTATAACTGCTTCTATTCCCGCAGAATACAAGATTACTTTTTTGTTCAATTTATAATTTAGTTCTCTTATCTTACATATTATATCAAATCCATTTATATCTGGAACTAGATTATAATCGCAAGCTATTGTATCTGCATATTTAAAGAATGGAATATTACTGATTTTTTGAATTATTTTGTCAATGCTTATCGTGACATCACCATCTTTTCTTTCTTGAAATTCCGGCATTTGTGGATTGACTTGTTCAAATACTAAATTAAAACCATCAATATGCAAAGTGTCTTTCAACCTTTGCAAAGTTGTATCCTGATTCTGTTCATCTATAAGTATTAAGTATCTATTTTCCATCTATTTAAATGTAATTTTAAAATTCATTCCCTCATTGTTTTTAGGATTTTCAATGGAAATTTCTGCATTCATTTTAATCAATGATTCTTTTACTAGATATAGACCAAAACCAGTACCATCATTTCTAGCTGTAGATTTAAATTTAAAAATATCATTTGGATTGCCGTTAAATTTATTATCTAAACCTTTACCATCGTCATGAAAATTTAATATTGCACAGTTATTCTCAATCCCCAAATTAATCCAGACATTATTTGATTTCCATTTTTTTGAATTATCGATTAAATTATCAAAAATTAATGCTAAATCTAATTTGCTTCCAATTATATTAAACTTACTAATGCTTTTAGAAATGTGTACTTTAACATCAAATTTTGTTTCTTGAAAATAACCTTCTATAAAAGATGGTAAGTTTATTTTTTGGGCATCTGCCCTTTCCAAATCACTATGAAGAATTAAATCTGTTGCTTTTATGGATTTATCATTATATTGTAGTATTCTATATAAAGGCTCTAAAATTCGATCCTTTATCTTGCTAAAATCAACATCGGGTCTGTTCAGTTCTGTTAGAATATTTGAGACAGCATCTTTAATTTGGAGATTATTGTTTTTAACGTGATGTATTAAAGCATCTGTGTCTGGTGTAGATTGTTTTTTGTAAAATTCAGTTTTAAGTTTTTCTAATTCAATTTCCTTTTGTTTTTCGGCTCTAACAATTTCTGTAAGATTTTCAGCTTCCTTGCGTTTTTGCTCTTCAATTCTTGCTTTTAATTCAGCTTCTAATTTGCCAAACTTTAATTCATCGATAATTCTTTGTTGTTGCTCCTTTTCTAGTCTTTCGTTTTCAAGTTGAAATTTTAAATCTTCAATGATCTTAGTCTGATCTTCAATAGCCTTTTTATATAATTGAAGCTCAGCAATTGCTTTAGTTGTTGCATCATTAGTCGAGTATTTTGATAAATCATTTATTTGCTTTTCAAGGTCTACATTTTCAATAGCCTTCCTTTGCAAAATACGATTTAACACCTCTCCATCTATTTTTTTGTTTTCGAAATCCTTTATTAACTGTTCAAATTCTCTTTGAGAATTTAGTTTTTCCTCTTGTATTTTATTGAGAATCAAATCCTCATTAATATATAATTCAATAACATTCTCTGGTTTAGCAGAAATAATTGAATGAATACTTTCATAAACTCTTCTTTTCTTAGTAATATCATCTTCCCTATAAACAAGATCATCTTCACTAGTTTGTCCTGAAATAATTTTTTTTTCTATTTCACTAATCCTATTTCTGTCCTCTTCAGATATACTGTCCCATTCCAACCCTTCTACAACATATTTTTCTAATCGCCTAAAAGTTTTAAAAAAATATCCATTAGTTCTATCTGTAAGTTTTTTATAGCTTTCATTTTTCACAATTCCTTCTCTGCTAGAAACAATCTGAAAATCATTAGTTGAATCAGAAATTTCTATTCTTCCAACTAAATCTCTTGTCCCTAAAAATCTTGCATAGCCTTGTCCTTTCCTTTGTTCTAAACGCAACCAGTCATCACCATCTTGTCCATATGGCGACACTCTAAACCCGTTTAAGAAAACGAAAATTGATCCATAGTCTACAGGCCTTATTCCAGTTTGTTTTGTGAAAAATGCTTTCGCAAATGAGTTTAAATAAAACAAAGATGTAGTAATACCCTTTATTTCAGGGTAAAATTCATTTTTTTCTTTAATCCAGAAAATTACCTGTCCTTTGTCTTTAAGTGTTGTGAAAATTACTTGTCCATTCTCAATAATCTCACTTTCAATACTCGTTGCTTTAAAATCTAATTTATCAAAAATTGTATTTTCAATTTTTCCAATAAATTTATTATTGTCATCCTTTTCTTTATTTTCATCAACGAACTCCGGTAATTCTAAATAAATTCCAAAATCATTATTCTCAAATGCCTGGTTTGGATTAATTAATTTTTCAAGGTATTTCTTCACATTAACTAATTTATCTGTATTCCATCCTGTATGTCTCTCTTTTTGATCTTTAATTTCATATACCCAATTACTTCTTAACTTTATTATTTCCAGCAAAATACCTTTTTCAAATGGTATAATACTTTTATTGATTAGATCATCATTGCTTAAGTATTGATACTCTAAATTAATGCTTTGTATTTCTTTGTTTTCATCTTCAACTTCGAATTTCTTCCAATCAATTTTGAGCAAGATATATTTATCAGAATTTGCTTTTTTTGCATATAAATTTAGATACTCCCCTAATCTATCGCAAGAAAATCGCCCAACTCCTTTGGCACCTGCCATCATTCTATTATGTTGGCGATTATTTAATTTTTTTTCAGAATATGCAATATTTAGCCACTTATTTTGAATGTCATTTAAGTCCATTCCTAAACCGTTGTCTTTAATTATTAGTCTAGATGTTTCGTCTGAAAAAGTTTCTATGGTTTTATCATCATTATTCTTTAAATTCAAATAGCTAACATAAACTTTCTTGGCATCAGCATCAAAGGAGTTTTTGACTAATTCAAGAATAGCGATATTGTCATCATTGATAAGATCCTTACCGATGATACTTTTAAGTTGAATATTTGTTTTGAAATTTAACGTATTCATTTTCTTATCATTTGTTTCAACACCAATCCTCCCTGCTCTGCAAAAAGCGGTGGAATAGCGTTTCCTATTTGTGAATATCTGGGAACTTCTTGTGTGCGTAGTTTACCACCTGTAGTGTATTTCCCTTGAAATTGATACCAATCGGGAAAAGATTGTATTCTTGCATACTCTCTGACTGTTAAAATTCTGGGTTCGGAGTAATGAATATAATCATCAGGTAAAGTAGTTATTGTAGGTGTTTTTGAATTCCCATCAAGAGGAATGATTGTATGTTTTTTGATATTAAAATGCTCTCTTGTCTTGGCATCAATATCAAAATTTTTCCTACAATTATTTAAAATGACTGAGAATTTAGCAATGATATCAGGTCTGTGTTTTGGGAAACGGTGGCTATCTGCTATTTCAGCCTCTATCCCAACTCGCATAAAGTTTTGATAATTACTATTTGGTGGTGAGTAAATACCTGCTTCGTAATTTTTTGTATCGGGAGATTCTCTCAAACCATTGCTTTTCAGTAAATCTGAGATCGCATCTTCAAGATTTGTAGCTACAGTCAGATTTTTTTCAGCCAGAAATGAATGTTTATTCTCTTGTATTTTAGAAAAGAATGCATTTGCGGTCTCTTGCGTCGCATTTTTCAAATTTTTTCTAACTCCAACAAGAATAAATCTCGTTCTCTTTTGTGGAACTCCATATTCTCCAAAGTTTATCAACTGTCCTTTTACAAAATAACCAGCATCATCAAGTTCTTTTTCTACAAATGAGGCATACTCTTTTCCTTTGTCTTTGTTCTTTTTAAACTCCATTGTAAAACCCTTTACATTTTCGAAAAAAAGGATTTTAGGTTGTATTACTTTGATAAAATCAACATAGGAAGTAATCAGATTATTTCTTTGATCACTTTCATTTCTGCGTCCTGCCATCGAGAAACCTTGACAAGGTGGCCCTCCTGCCACTAAGTCTACTTTACCTCGTAACTTCAGAAAATGGCCTTTGTAAAGTTCAACAGCTTTATCTATTTCGATGCTCTCTTGTGGTAGCCATTTAGGCCAGTCAAAATGTTTTTTATTGTCAATAAGATTATATTTCAAGGTTTTAAATGCGTCTGAATTTTTTTCAATTGCAAACATTCCTTTCCAACCTGCATTATGTAGACCTAAAGAAAGTCCTCCACAACCAGCGAATAAATCGATATATTTATATGTTTTTATACTCATATAGTAAAAATTATGCAAATATACAAACAAAAGACACACAACGGTTTCTTAAAATGCTGTATTATTGAATCTAATTAGATAAAACAGAAATCATTCAAACTTTAATGTAACTAATCAATGCCATCGTAAATTGATTGCCTTGTATCTGTCCAAATAAGTAATTCTAATTCATTTCCAATTACTTCTTGAACTTTCTCATTTTCAGAAAACACAAGAGCTTCTTTCTCATCCTCAAAACAACAAACCAAATTAAAGTTGTCAGTCCATTGCAGCGTTGGCATAGTTGTGAGAAACATGTCCTTTTTGTAATTAGAAATGCAAATCTTATGTACAGTTGTAACTGTATTTCCTTTTAAATCAAGTATCATAATGAAACGTATTAACGTACAAAGTAAAACGAGGAAGCAATCTCAAAAGTAGCATCAATATCTGCTTCTGTACCTGAGTTATCTTCATTATCCCTGATAAGATTTACTATTGGATAAGTTTCGCAACCTGCTGCAAATTCGGTTTTAGTACCTAATTCTATCTCCTTTGTTTTTTTGTTTACTGCAAGTACTGTATCGGTAGGGCGTGCATCTTTTTCTTGCAGGTATTCCTCTACAAGATTACAAAGTGCTTCATTAAAAGCATCTCTT
>JBBQCZ010000139.1:0-10694 GCA_038319215.1 Bacteroidales bacterium
ATGGCGAACGAATGGGAACATCGCCAAAACGAAGGTGAGATGTTGTAAAACCACCCGATTTCTTCGAATCGTAAGCAAAATATGCCTGACAATATTTATCGGTAGTATCGCCAATAATTTTAATAGAGTTTTTATTTGCTCCTACAGTACCATCAGATCCTAAACCATAAAATTTACCTTCGAAAGTGCCTTTACAAAGAATAGAAACATTTTCTTTTACTGGTAATGATAAGAAAGTAACATCATCTTCCATTCCAACGGTGAAAGTTTCTTTTGGTTTTGCAGCTTCAAGATTTGCATAAACTGCCATCATCATCGATGGGGTAGTGTCTTTTGAAGAAAGTCCATATCTACCACCAATAATCATTGGTCTGTTTTCCTGATTGTAAAACATTTCTTTTATATCGAGGAACAAAGGTTCGCCGTTTGCACCAATTTCTTTGGTTCTGTCTAATACTGCAATTCTTTTTACAGTTTTAGGAAGAACTTTCATGAAATATTTTGCAGAAAATGGACGATATAAATGTACTGAAATTAAACCAACTTTTTTACCTTGATCATTGAGGTAATTTACAGTTTCAATAAGAGTGTCTGTGATTGAACCCATTGCAACAACAATGTTCTCAGCATCAGCAGCTCCATGATATGTGAAAGGGTGATATACACGACCTGTAAGATCTGTAATCTTCTGCATGTACTCTTCAACTAAATCTGGAATTCCTTCATAGAATTTATTCGCAGCTTCTCTCGACTGGAAATAAATATCTGGGTTTTGTGCTGTACCACGTGTTACAGGATTGTCAGGGTTAAGTGCATTTTTTCTAAATGTATCAACAGCTTCCCAATCCAATAATGGAGACATATCTTCATTCTCAAAATATTCTACTTTCTGTATTTCATGAGATGTTCTAAAACCATCAAAGAAATGCATGAAAGGTACGCGACTTTTAATTGCAGCTAAGTGAGCAATAGGAGCAATGTCCATAATCTGTTGCACAGAACCTGTTGCTAACATTGCAAAACCTGTTTGTCTTGTGCTCATTACATCACTATGATCGCCAAAAATTGACAATGCCTGTGCTGCTAAACTTCTTGCACTAACATGAAAAACACCTGGTAATAATTCGCCAGAAATCTTGTACATGTTTGGAATCATTAACAATAATCCTTGTGATGCTGTATAAGTTGATGTTAAAGCACCAGCAGCCAATGATCCGTGAACTGCACCTGCAGCACCTGCTTCAGATTGCATTTCTTCTACTCTTACTGTTTGACCGAAAATGTTTTTTCTGCCGTGAGCAGCCCATTCGTCAACATTTTCTGCCATATTTGACGATGGTGTGATTGGATAAATACACGCCATGTCGCTGAACATATACGCTACATGAGCAGCAGCATGATTGCCGTCACATGTAATGAATTTTTTTGTCTTTGCCATATTCTTTTATTATTAAAATTTTGTGTCCTAAATAGTGAGTTTTTTAAGAATTGCTAAATTAATATTATTAATTATTTTAATACCTGATTTTTATATGTTTTACAAAATAAATATTAAATTAGAAGGAGTCTAAATTGCTTTCGTGTAAAAACCAATTAGTTTTGTCGTTTCTATGTTTGATGAATTATTTTTATTGATTATAATATGCACTTTTACTCAACCGCTTTGAGTATTTATCGGGAATTCATTTACTAAAAGCGTATCGGTATAAATTACTAATTCTGTGTTCGTCCTTCTGCGTTCTTAAAGGAAAAAGACATCTAGTTTCCTAAATGTCTTTTTGTTATTTTGTAAGAAATTTTGTAAGTTTTAAGAATTCTATTTTCAATCAAATTGTTAAATTAAGAAATGCGAAACCTTTCAATATTTACATTCCTTTATCCATTGTCCACAAGAATTCTTCATTGTTTTTTGATTGCATAAGTCTAGTGCGCATAAATTCCATAGCTTCAATAGAATTCATATCAGCAAGAAATTCTCTTAAAATCCACATTCTATTGATAAGATCATTATCCATAAGTAAATCTTCGCGTCTTGTACTTGAAGCAACAATATCAACAGCTGGGTAAATTCTTCTATTAGATAATTTTCTGTCTAACTGAAGCTCCATGTTTCCAGTTCCTTTGAATTCCTCGAAGATTACTTCGTCCATTTTTGAGCCAGTTTCGGTAAGAGCAGTTGCAATAATTGTTAATGAACCGCCATTTTCAATATTACGAGCTGCACCAAAGAATCTTTTTGGTTTGTGTAATGCATTTGAATCTACACCCCCAGACAATACTCTTCCAGATGCCGGAGCAACAGTATTGTATGCTCTAGCTAGACGAGTAATTGAATCGAGAAGAATAACAACATCGTGTCCACATTCAACCATACGTTTAGCTCTTTCAAGTACAATGTTTGAAATTTTCACATGTCTTTCTGCAGGCTCGTCAAATGTTGAAGCTATAACTTCTGCGTTTACGTTTCTTGCCATGTCTGTTACCTCTTCAGGACGTTCATCTATCAACAAAATCATAAGATAAACTTCTGGGTGATTTGCTGCTATTGCATTTGCAATTTCCTGTAAAAGTACAGTTTTACCAGTTTTAGGCTGAGCAACAATAAGTCCGCGCTGACCTTTACCAAGAGGCGCAAATAAATCAATTATTCTTGTTGATAAAGTGGCTTTTCCGTTTCCTGTAATATTAAATTTTTCATCAGGGAAAAGAGGAGTTAAATGATCAAATGGGACTCTGTCGCGCATCAAAGCAGGATCAATACCATTGATTTTTAGTACTTTAATAAGTGGAAAATATTTCTCTCCTTCTTTTGGTGGTCGTATAGTTCCTTCAACAGTATCACCAGTTCTTAATCCAAATAATTTTATCTGAGATTGAGAAACATAAACATCATCAGGAGAATTAAGATAGTGATAATCTGACGAACGTAAAAATCCGTAACCATCTTGCATTATCTCAAGTACTCCAGTAATAGTTATAATGCCTGCAAAATCGTATTCTTCTTTTTTTACTTTAATTTCTTTTTCAGGTTTTACTACTACCTCTTGAGGCTCTGGGTGAGAATTCGTATTTATCTCGTTTTTTTGTTCATTGTCAGAGCCTTCTAGAGGTTTATCTTTTTCTGTGTCAACCTCTTTATTGCTATCTTTATCTGTATTAGCATTCTTTTTCAATTGAAATCTTTTTTCAGCAGCAGTAGAATCTGCTTTTACTTGAGTAGTTTCAATTTCTGGTTTTGGAGAATCCTCAACTGCTGGTGCTGCCTCCTTAACTTCTTTAGAACCTTTAACTTTAGATTTGCTATCTACTTTTTGATTTGGATTGAATTTTTTTTGATTTTCCTTTTTTACCTGAACATTCTGTTTAAATTGGTTTTCAGGTCTAGGCTCATCACTAATAGGTGGAATTTTCTTTTCATCAGCTGGTATTGTTACTACTTCTTCGCTTGTAGTAAATAAATTTGTTGGAGTATTTGCTGTACTATACGCAACTTTTTGTGTTTTTACTTTTGTTCTGGGTCTCTTCTTATTTGACTGAGAATTGGAAGCTTCTTCGTTTGCAGCTTTAATGGCTTGTAGGTCAAGAATCTTGTATATTAAGTCTGTTTTACGAAACGACTCAACTTTATGCACTCCCAAATTTTTTGCAATTTCTTTTAACTCGGGCAATAATTTTGAGTTTAATTCTAAAATGTCGTACATGATTTTAAATGTGATTTGTGTTGAACATTAAATTATTTATTCTGATTGTATTTTTTCTGCTGAGTTTGAACAGTGTGCAGATTATAATCAACGCCGCAAACTTAAGTATTATTTTTGAAACAATAAAATGTTTTTTAAAAAATACAAAATTTTAATAAAATATTAAGAATTTCGGCAACCAATGAAGGGAGAAAATCGTTTAATAATATAGTGTAAAAAAATAATGCTATGAGACAGCTAAAAATAACAAGACAGGTCACAAATCGAGACACTCCTGCATTTGAAAAATACTTGCAGGAAA
This sequence comes from Bacteroidales bacterium, assembly GCA_038319215.1. Taxonomy (GTDB): domain Bacteria; phylum Bacteroidota; class Bacteroidia; order Bacteroidales; family ML635J-15; genus Bact-19. Next base: position 4,003 of record JBBQCZ010000139.1, read on the forward strand.
TCGGTCGTAAAGAGATGGTTACACCTGACGAAGAAATTGAACTGGCACGTAGAATAAAAAACGGTGACCAGCTTGCTTTGGATAGATTGGTTTCTGCTAATTTGAGGTTTGTGGTTTCTGTAGCCAAACAATATCAGAATCAAGGTCTTACTTTGCAGGATTTAGTTAATGAAGGAAATCTCGGACTTATCAAGGCTGCTAAACGTTTTGATGAAACTCGTGGTTTTAAATTTATTTCTTATGCGGTGTGGTGGATTCGTCAATCAATATTACATTCTCTAGCAGTTCAAGGTAGAATGGTTCGATTGCCTCTCAACAAAATTGGGATGATAAACAAAATTAATGTTGCTTCCGCTAAACTTGAACAACTTTTTGAAAGAGAACCTACTACACACGAAATTGCGGGCGAAGTAGATGTTGATGTTGACGAAGTTAGAGATACAATGAAATCGCAATCTAGGTTTATGTCAATGGACGCTCCACTTGGAAATGATGGCGATGATGATTTTACGCTCTATGATTTAATGGGCATGAAAGATACTGTGTCTCCTGATAATTTTTTATTAAAAGAATCTCTGATTGAAGAGATAAATAGTACTCTAAAAGTTCTCGGAGAAAGAGAATCACAAATATTAAAAATGTATTACGGTCTTAATGGCCAAATTCCAAGAACTTTAGAAGAAATAGGCGAGGAGTTTGATCTTACTAGGGAACGAGTACGACAACTGAAAGAAGCTGCTATTAGAAGACTTAAACAGTCAACAAAACACACGAGGCTCAAATCCTACTTGATATAATTAAGTCAGATTTAGGGAGGTTGTCAGAACCTCCTTTTTTTGTGCCTTTATTTAATAGTTAATCGTTTGTGTCTGAGCTAATTTATCTCAAATTAATTATTTCATTATTGATGTGGTTTTGAATAATACCTCAGTTTTGTAAATATTTTATATATTTGTAGATTCAAATTTATAAAGGTATTTATGAAAAATATCATTCTTGCTCCGTCAATGTTATCTGCTGATTTTAACAATTTGCAGAAAGATATAGAAATGATAAATCGCAGTGAAGCAGATTGGTTTCACCTCGATATTATGGATGGTGTTTTTGTTCCAAATATTTCTTTTGGTTTTCCAATAGTGAAGCATATCAAAAAACTTGCAAAAAAACCTTTGGATGTTCATCTTATGATTGTACAACCAGAAAGATACATTAACGAGTGGCAAAAAGCAGGCGCGGATATTCTTACTGTTCATTACGAAGCATGCACACATCTTCATCGCACTGTGCAGGAAATTAAAAATGCAGGAATGAAAGCAGGTGTTTCCTTAAATCCTCACACTTCGGTAGCTTTATTAAAAGATATTTTACCAGAATTAGATATGGTATTAATAATGTCTGTTAATCCAGGATTTGGTGGACAATCATTTATTAAACAAAGTCTTTCTAAAATTGCAGAACTTCGCGAAATGGCCGATATTTCTAATCCAACTCTTATTATTCAGGTTGATGGTGGTGTGGATATTACAAATCATAAAGAAATAATTCACGCTGGCGCAAATGCTCTTGTTGCTGGTAGCGCTGTTTTCGGTTCTGAAAACCCAGAAGAGACGATTGTTAAACTTAAAACGCTTTAGCTAGAAGTTTTAATTCTTAAATTTCATTTGATCACTTGTATAAATCATTATTAATTTAGTCACTAGATTATTTTTGTTGGTACGATAAATTTGCATCAAAATGTTGCTTTATTGGCATGATTTTTGTATAAAACAACCTTGCATTTTTATTACTAATCTTAAATTTATCGTTATGAAAAACATCTACAGAGGTTTATGGATTTTGTTGTTTGTACTACTGTCAACTTATAGTTATTCTCAACCAAATCTATCAGGAACAGAACTTAATGTAAATAATGTTAATGCTTTGTTTCATCCAGTAGGGAATCAATTCTGGGATTTTCAAGGATCTGCTAGGTTTGAAGTCCCTGTGGGAAGTGGTACTAATACTATTTTTAACAGTACTCTTTGGATTGGAGGTAAAAGTGAATCTGAAGAAATATATTTGTGTGCTGAAAGATTTAGACAAGATGGGTATGATTATGTTCCAGGACCATTATTGCTTTATCCATCATTAGATACTTTTTTGACAGCCTATACAGATTGGAATCGAATGTGGCAGGTAGATATTTCAGATATTGAAACTCTAATTAGTCACGTTAATAACCCTGCTTTTCCTGACTATCAAATACCACAATCAATATTGGATTGGCCAGCATTTTATGATAATGGTCAAGGAAACATTGAGCCTTTAGCTCCTTTTGTTGATGTTAATCAGGACAATTTTTATAATCCTCAGGACGGTGATTATCCTCAGATTAGAGGTGATAGATGTCTGTTTTTTGTCTTTAATGATTACCGCGAGCATACTGAATCTGGTGGGTTGAAGATGGGTGTTGAGGTGCGAGGAATGGCGTATGCCTTTAATGCTCCAGAAAATGATGCATTTAATAATACGGTTTTTTTGCATTACGATATAATTAATAGAAGTTCAGAGACTTACTACGACTCTTATCTTGGTGCATTTACAGATTTTGATATCGGGAATCCTAATGACGATTATATTGGTTGCGATGTAGCAGGTGGGTCTTTTTATGCTTATAATGGTGATGATTTTGATGAAAGTTTTGCAGGAGTAAATGGCTATGGCGCAAATCCACCGGCACAAGCAACTGTTATTCTTGGAGGTTCATATATTGATCCAAATCAGATGGATGATGTACATAGTTTTGATACTATATAATGGAGAATTATATTTAAATTGTTTAAATGGAGATATTACAAATGGAAATATAAATGGTTTAAATTTTCAAGATGGTGTACTTGATAATGAAAGATATGGTATGACTAGATTTGTGTTTTTCAACAATGCAGGCTCTGGTAATCCTGCTACTTTGGATCCAAATACTGCTAGTGAATGTTATAATTATATGGCAGGAAACTGGCTGGATAGTAGTCCAATTTGTTATGGTGGCACTGGTCATACTTCTGGAGGGGCAGATCCATCAATAAGCACAGCTTTTATGTTTCCAGGTAATCCTACAACTGACCCTTGTGGTTGGGGCCAAAGTGGTGTTTCTCAAGCTGCTTGGTCAGAAGAGACAGAAAGTAATACTCCTGGAGACAGAAGAGGATTAGGCGTAAGCGGACCTTTTACCTTTTTGCCAGGAAGTGTTCAGGAATTTGATCTTGCCTTTGTATATGGGGTTTCAGTAAATACTAAATCTACTTCTGTAGATGCGCTAAAGCAAAATATTGATGCTATACGAGAAGGTTTTATTAATGACTTAACTCCTTCTGGCAAACCGTTTATGGTTTCAGGTATTTCAGGGCAATATCAACAAGACAATTTTGCCGTCACCATTTTTCCAAACCCCGCAAACAGTAATATAAGTATTGAAATCAATTCAAACAAAAATTCAAATCTTGCAGTTTCTGTTATGGACATTAACGGCAGGATTTATTTAAAAGAAAATATTTCTGTTAATTCTGGTTTAAGTAAATCTGTATTGGATATAAGTTCATTATCATCAGGAATTTATTTTGTGGCGATAGATAATGGCGAAATTATTACTAACAAAAAGCTGGTTGTGTTAAGATAAAATATATTTTAAGAAACAATAAAAAAGTGTTGTAATTTTTCGTAATTTTGCAGCACTTTTTACAATCAGGGGCTGACCTGGTATTGACAGCGAGGTAAATGATTGTGTAAGCATGTCGGGCAATGTGGAAAACCCCGTTAAACTTTTTCGCAGACAACTACAAGGCGCAGATAATTATGCTCTTGCTGCTTAATTGAATCAAGTAGATTAAGCTTAATCCCTTTGCTAGGCATTGGGACGAGATATCCCTCGATTGGACCGTCCGGTTCCGCTTCGACCAAGGGGTAGCGAAAAATACCGGAATAGTTTACCCGAAACTCCGGCGGGCGAGCAAAATTAAGGAGATAAGGATTCGATTTGGGTGTCTGTTCCCGGATTTGGTCCCGACAATCAATAGCAGAATAAACATGTAGAAAGCACCTTTGTTTCTCGTTTGGACCCGGGTTCGATTCCCGGCAGCTCCACAAAAAACGGTTCAATTTTTAAAAATTGAACCGTTTTTTTGTTTTATCTGTTTTTCCCAAAAATAACAAAACCGCATTTCAAATATTAGTTATTGAAATGCAGTTTTTGAAAATATAATGTTTAAGGCGGCTTATTTTACAAATTTCTTTATAACAGTTGATCCATCATAATTGATAAAACGAATCATATAAACACCTGCACTAAGTTCTGATACGTTAAATATCATCTGAGTTCCATTTGCTGCGAAACTGCTGATAACTGCTCCTGTAATTGATGTAATCTCTAAGCTTTCAACATTTTCGTTAAAGCTAATGTTAAGAATATCATTTACTGGATTAGGATATATATTTAACTCATTGTTTTTGTCATTGTTAATACCAGAAAGAGTGATGTCGAGCTCGGTAATAAAATGAACTGTACTTTTAGTGCCAGGGCAATTTATTACTAATTCAACATTGTAAACTCCAGGAAGAGTAATTATATAATTGTAAGTCACATCAAGATATGTTACTATTCCTGCGTGCTCAATTGCCCATGTAACTAAAACATTTGACTGGTTAACAGTGTAAGCGAAAATATAGCTTGCTGTGATATCGCTAATACATTCTTCGTAAGAAGCAGAAATTGTATCGCCAGGAACTGTCTCAGGTAAGTCAGACTCAATATAAGTGTATCCAATTGACCATACATTATATGCATCGGTAACCTTAACAAATAAATTGCCACTGCATAAGTTATTGATAAAATCATTGGTGTTTGACGAATAATTTATCCAATTAAAACTATAAGGAGCATTCCCTCCTGTAACATCTAACCATGCCATTCCTGTACAAATATTGTAAATTGTATTTGATGAAAAAACATCAACTATTGGGTATTCATATGCAGGGCCAGTAACTGTTACAGGAGCCATATTCATAACTCCAGGACACATCATATCTTGAACCATTACCATATAATTACCAGGACACAAGGTTCCGTTTTCAATAAAAATTGTTTGAAATGAGCCTGGCGAAGTTTCGTAGTTCATTGTTATATTAACAGGATTTGGTGTCATGATCGTACCATCGCAACCGTTTGATGGAGTCGTTGCAGAAATATTTAACAAATTCATAGCGTCATACGCACAAAATAACCGTTCAGAAGAATGACTTTCAAAATCAATTAAATGAATAGTGTGATTACCTGGCAATATTGGAATGTAAGATATTGATGAAGTTGAGGTCTCAATTGTGTAATTTTGTGTCTCCATATTTGGATTAGTAATCGAAACAGTAAAGGGTGGCTCGCCGGCAACATTAAACGACACCATTTGATTTGTTGGATAAGCCCATTGGAATTGTGATGGATTGTCGCGGATAAATTCATCATTCATTGCAAAAGGATAAAAATATGTACCGTTATTTGCATCAGTTGCTACGGCATAATATTCACCAGCACATAAATTATTTGTAGAACTTGCAGCAATTATTAGCATTCCGGTTTGTGCATCAAAAATTTGATAATTATAAGGTGCAATTCCACCAGAAACATAAATATTTGCAATGCCATCACATTGTCCGTAAAGCGTTGCGTTCATGCCAACAGACCCACCTAATGGAATAATTATTTGTGAAGAAGTCGAAAATTCTACACTTGCCTCAGCAGTTGCAGAACTTGCATCAGTTACTGTTACGCTGTATGTTCCTAAGCAAAGGTTTTCTTGATAAGTTGAAGACTCGGCATTGTTCCACATAAAGGAATAAGGTGCAACACCTCCTGTTACATGTACCCAAACCTTACCTGTACATTGTCCAACTGCTGTGGCTGGAACAGATCCTAACTCAACATTTAAAACTTGTGCAAAAAGACTCGAAAATAACAGACTTGTTAAAGCAATTAGTAAAATTTTTTTCATGATTTTATTTTTTAGGTTATTAATTAGTTTCTCTTTTTAATAGACGTTTTTATCTGTTTTGGTTGCCTAGTTTTTTTAATTATTTTTATCTTTTAAAAACAAGCTCCCAAACTTAAATACAAAGCTTCTGGAACCCCAACTCCTGCCCTAAAAATTAACAAGCCATCCGGTTTTTGAAAGCGATATCCGACATGTGCAGCAGGTAGGAAATAGTATGAATCATCATAAGTTGGCGAAAAAGCCAGTCCAAAGCCCATCTCAAAATGTCCGCTATTTGTTCCACTGAGCCAGTTGATTGTACTAAAAATGTTAAATCCTTCGTTTCCCCACGAAGACCAAGTACCTCCACCTAAACGAATACTCGTGTATTTAAAAAATTTATCCGGATTAGATTTTATTTGCCTTTCAATATTTCCGGTAAAATTGCTGTAAACGAATGCCGTTCCTAGTGTTCCGTAAACACAGTTTTTATTCCTTTTTATTCTCTGTCCAGTTGTGTCGGTTTGTGCAAATATTGCCGGTGTTATTAAAGACACAAAAATTATAAATATTAGTTTTTTCATTTTTTTTTGTTCCGTCGCTGTTTAAGTCGGTTCCACGGTTTTTGGAAATAGCTATAACCAATTACTACCTACTACCTACTACCTACTACCTACTACCTACTACCTACTACCT
>JBBQCZ010000140.1:0-10600 GCA_038319215.1 Bacteroidales bacterium
AACCATAAATGCCTGAGTAGGATCCATATTGCAACCCATATAAACCATTGCATGTCTGATTTTTTTATAAACTTCAGGATCTTTTGCTACGATAACACCGCCAACGATATCAGCATGTCCATTGATAAACTTTGTAATTGAATGCAACACAACATCAGCACCTAAATCCAATGGTTTTTGCAAATAAGGAGAACAAAATGTATTATCTACAACAAGTAATAAATTATGTTCCTTTGCAATTTTTGAACAAGCTACAATATCTGTGATGTCCATAGTTGGATTAGCAGGAGTTTCGATGTATAAAACCTTAGTATTTGGTTTAATAGCAGCAATAATATTTTCTACTTTTGAAGTATTAACAAAGCTTGCCTCTACAAGAAATCTTGAAAAATCTTGTTCTAATACTCCTCTAGCAGGACCATAAACAGCATCAGAGCTAATAATATGACTTCCTGCACCCAGCAAAGCCATGTAAACTGTCGAAATTGCACCCATTCCAGAACTTGTGGCAATGCCATCAAAACCATTTTCGAGCTCAGCAATATTTTGCTCAAAAGCTCTTATTGTTGGATTTCCAATTCTAGTGTAAATATATCCGTCGCTCTTGCCCGAAAAGCAATCTGCTCCATGTTGAGCATTTTTAAATCTAAACGTAGAAGTTTGATAAATAGGCACACATGCACTACCGAATTCATCTTCAAATGCTCCGGCATGAATTAATTTGGTGTTAAAACCTTTGTCTTTTGTTTTCATTTTTGTGTAATATTAATAATACTTTATTTATTGTTTTTTTTCTGTTTTTCTTTAACTGAACTTAACCAGACGATTGCTCCTTGTTTACATTCGGTAACGCACAAACCACAAGAATCACATTTATCATAATTTATTTTGTAGCAAACTGGTTTACAAGGCACATCCATACTTATACAGTATTTTATACATCTCGAACAAGATGCGGCAGAGTCTCGAGTTATTGCTTGCTTGGGGCAAATCTCTAAACAACGATTACAGAGAATACATTTGTCTGAATCGATAACTGGAATTCTATCTGTTTTAATTAGTTCCATTTGTAATAATATTAAAAGCTGACAAAATATGTTTAGAGAAATCTGACTCAGGAGCCCACTCCACAACACTTTTGCAATTTACCATAGCCTCAACCACAACTGGGTCGAACGCCAATTTTGCAACAATCTTAATATTGTTCTCTTTACAAAATAAATCTATTTGGTTTGTAATATCTAGATTAAGATCATACTTATTGACGATAACCCAAGTTTTCAAGTTAAATTTTGATGTAATAGATACTGTTCTTTCAAAATCGCTTAATCCAGACATTGTTGGCTCTGTAACAATAACAGCATGATCAACTCCAGTAATTGTTGAAATTACAGGGCAGCCAATTCCTGGAGGTCCATCAATAATAATTATTGGGAGTTTATTTTCAATTGACATCTGCTTTGCTTTCTCTCTTACCATATTTACGAGCTTGCCAGTATTTTCTTCACCAGGTGCTAAACGACCATATACCATTTTACCATTTCTAAAGCTACCAGAAAACATTCTACTTTTGTCAAAACTTAGCATCGAGATTGCATTTTCGGGGCAAACACGTGAACACAACTTACAACCATCGCAAGAGATTTCGGATATTTCTATTTTACTATCAACATAAGAAATTGCATCAAACCGGCAATATGCATAACAAACGCCGCAATTAATACATTTTGAATAATCAATAATTGCTTTCATGCCACCAACGTAAGCTTGTTCGTCTTCATGAATTGGATTAAAAAGAATATGCAAATTGGCCGCATCTACATCGCAATCTGCCAATACAACACTATCTGATAATGTGGCAAATGATGCACTTACGCAACTCTTTCCAGTACCACCTTTTCCACTAATTATCGCTATTTCCATATCTTTCATTTATTAAATCAAACATAGAAATCAAACTAGATTTCCATTCTAAATTATTTTGGGTTACTAATTCTGCTCTTGAATATTTTAATGCAATTTCTTTATCAAAAGGTATTTCCATTAAAAGCGGAATATCCTCCTCTTCAAGGTAACTATATACATGCCTATCGCCCAACCCTGCCCTGTTAATAATCACACCATATTGTTTGTCCATTGTTTTTAGTGTTTCCACCGATTGCTTTAAATCGCTTAAGCCAAAAGGTGTAGGCTCGGTAACAAGAATTACAAAATCTGCTCGCGAAACAGTTTGAATAAACGGACACGAGGTTCCTGGAGGCGAATCCATAATAATTATACTGTTATCTCCAGCTTCTTTTAGTGCCGCTTTAACAATATTTACAGGTAAAAAAACGCCAATATTCATTCTTGCTTCAATAATTGATGATTTTTCTGTAAGCTTGTAACTACTAACTTGCCCTATGGACACTTTTTTCTCGGTGATAGCCCCAAAATCACAAGCAAATAAACAAGCGCCGCAATCATGACACAATTCTTCAATTACCTTAATATATTTAGATGGTGGCAAAATAAATATTGCATTATAATTACAATAATCATGGCACTTACCGCAATAAGTACATATATCTTGATTGATAACAGGAACTTTTTGTGTTACCTCGTAAACCTTTGGCTGATTAGCTTTAAAGAAAATCATAGAATTTGGCTCTTCAGCATCGCAATCAACTAGCTTAACCAGTTTTCCAGCTTGCTGTAATGCATCAAACAAATTTGTTGAAATCAAGGTTTTACCTGTTCCACCTTTTCCACTGGCAACAGCTATTTTTATATTTTTATCTTTCAATTTTATGTCCTCCGTTTAGTACTACAAAGCTTCCATTATTTACTCCTAGCATTTCAGAGATAACATCACACTTTGCCATAAGTAAGAAAAATATTCTAGGGTCGTGTTGATTCCAAAGTCCTTCCAAATTACCCTGTCCTTTCGAAATGATTAAATCGGCAGAATTATAATGCTCCATAAATTCGTAACTACACTTATTTAATATAGTTGAAGGAGCATCATATCCATTTGAAATAATCTCCGCTACAGAATGCATGTTTATTTGCAGCGCATCTAGCATTGTAACATCATTTAAAATAGGTTCAGATTTTACAGCATAAACAACTTTGCTCGGAAAATTAAATTCAATAAATAATTTGTCAAAAACTATTTCTCCGGCATTGTCACCAAGATATAAAACCTTTTTCGCAGACTTTATTCTCTCACGTAATAAATCAGAATAATCTATCGCAAAATCAGCCTGCAAAACTTTACTAATTGCAGATTCTACATCAAAACTATCGCAGGCACCATAATCCATAACATTTCCAGCAATTGCAAGACGCAATGTTGTTTTAAACACATCACTATTATTAATTACAATTGGTTTCCATCTGTTATAAATAGAAAGAGCTTCGATATTTGACAAATGTTTTTCTTCCCTAAAAAGATCATCTACCCCCAACAATTGGCAAAATTTCAAATTAAGCTCACGCTGAACCTGAGGAGCAGATTCAAAAACCAGTTGTTCTACCATCACATCAAAATATTCCAAGAATTGACTTTGAATATCTGCTGGCACTTTGAACTTTGCAAAAAGCCTTTGATACGACCTTAAAAAACAAGCCTTACATCTAATATCTGTATTTTGATTTTTAATGCTCGCAGCTTCCATGATCGTGATCATGATTACAATAATTTGCAGAAAGACTTAATTTATTATTTAAAAAATCGTTTACTAAATCTTTTGCATTTTTTATTGGAGCACCGACAAACGCATTAATATTTTGTTCATTGAACAAGTCCACAGCTTTTTGTCCCATTCCACCAGCGATTACATCTGTTGCACCAAACTGAGCAACCCAGCGTGGATACAAACCTGGCACATGCTCGGGTGGTGTTAGTTCCTTTATTTCAACTATTACCCCGTTCTCTACTTTTACGATTGCAAATGTTTGACAATGGCCAAAGTGTTCACACAACATCCCATTCTCTAAAGGAATAGCAATTATTTTATTCATAATTACAAATATTATTCTGTTTAAATTAAATTTACTTTTTATACTAATAAGTTCTACTGAGATTGCCCCCTAAGTCGTCTATGCAATCCTTGATTTTGGCCTCCTCTACGTTGACCACAACCAAATCTGTTTAAATTTACATCGCCGCCAACATTATCTGTAGCTTTGTCGTTTTGCGCACCTAATTGTTGCTCTTGATTAGCACCAAAATTTGTACATTTTCCTCTCTTTTGACCAGTCATCGGACCTTGTCCGGCTGGACCATTTTGATTAAAACCTGGCATTTTTTTTTATTTAATTAATAATATATTTTACTTTTTTTTACTTAGAAAATCTTCAGCAACTTGTCTAACAGTACCCGAATAACCAGTTACAATCTCAATTCCATACTTCGCACATGTATCATCAGCATGTGCAGGCATAACAAAAGCAAGCACAAACGTTACTCCTTTTTGTTGCATCAGTAACGGCACATTATTTTTACAATCACAACCTTGAGGAGTGTACAAAAGCTCTGTTGCAATAATATTAAAAGAATCATCAATTGTGAAAATTGTAAAAACTTCACAAGACTCAAAGTATTCGTCAAGAACACCACCGATAGTTGGAACTGCAATTTTCATAGTACAAGTTTTTAGTTATTCATGATTTAACAAATCAATTATTTCAGAGATTGTCTTTGTAGGTTCTTTTAATACAATCATTTGAATTTTTAAACTATCGAGCAAAGGTTTTATTTTTAATCCAAACTCGCCAGATACAATTTTACCAACTTTATTTGTTGCAATAAGTTGAACAGATGCTGGACCGGCACCTTCTTCGGCATTCTTGTTTGGATTAGGTAAAAATTCTACAGATTTTGTTTCTGTATTATACAATACAAAAAATGAACAACGACCAAACCTCTGATCTAAAGTTGACTCTAAGCTACTTCCTGTTGATGTGATAGCAATTTTCATATTATTATTTTTAAAATTAGTTTAACAATTAATTACATTTTCTACGCATAGATGTATTACACTGTGGGCAAACTTCCAAATTACACGGTTTCGATTTTTGATGTCTATGCTGATATCCACATTTTGGACAAACACATTCCATTTTATTGCTCTCAAAAGAAATATGAGCATCATTACTTGGAGTCGCATTATCGAATTTTTGAATTTTTGAGCTACCACATAATGGACATTTGTCTTGCGATTTTAATGAATGAGGATTATTTGCAAAGCAACCACAATCACAGCAATGACTCCATTCGCTATCAAAATAAACCTTACCTCCTTCTATTGCTATTTGACGACCTTCAACAAATGCTTTCGCAATTTTTTGACGAGCAGCAGCATAAATACGAGTATATGTTGGCCTCGAGATATTCATAATAGCAGACGCTTCGAGATGAGTTATCATATCATAATCGCACAATCTTAAAGCTTCATATTCTTCAAATAAAAGTATTACAGGTTCGCTATTCTTGCTTTCCAAATCTGGACCATAAGGTTTAAATCCTTTTACGATCGGAACACTTAATACTTTTCTATTTCTTTTTATTCTTGGCGACATTATAATGAGCATTTGTTCACTACAAAGATATTGAACATTTGTTCATTATGCAAATTTATTTTAACTTTGCAGAAAAAAAATTATGAACGATTATAAAAAGTACGAAACATCACAATTTAGATTAATCTTTCCGAATACTCTTAACGGGCACGACAATCTATTTGGTGGACTAGCAATGCAATGGATGGATGAAGTTGCATATATTACGGCTCTGCGCTTTGCAAAACAAAAGATTGTTACTATTTATACAGATAATATCAAATTTCTTAAACCCATAGAATCTGGTGCAATAATTCAAATACTAGGGAATATTTCAAAAGTATCCGCCATAAAGATTGGCGTAATGGTCGAAATATTTATCGAGGATATTAAAAATGATGAAAAACATAAAGCAATTGAGGCGGTTTTTACTTTTGCAGCAGTGAATGAAAAAAATAAGCCTGTTAGGATTACTCAAACTAAATGATAAATGTTATGGATATGTAAGCACATTAGAGGCTGAATATAATTACAAAACATCCTATTGGATATTGAAATTATTTTTTACATATGCAAGGTGGAAAATCCTGTTATAGCATCAGTTAAGTTAATATTTTTCAACGAAGCAGATGCGTAAAATAATCAATTTATATCAGGTACTTTGTGATTATATTTATATTAGTCAGTCCTAAATTAAAATATCCAAACTAGTTATTTTTCAGGCAACATAATATTTAAATTATTTTTTGAGAGTAACGAAATGTCTCTTTTGCTAATTTTGATTCTCTTACCGATTTCCAAAACGATAACATCTGTTTTCTTTAAAAAAGTAAAAATAGCGGCAGCAATTAAAATAAGTGGAATTAAACAATAAATAATAGGTGTTAGCCAAAACCCCGTAAAATTATAAACTTTAGCTTTAGACGGGTTTTCGGTTTTATAAATAACCTGAACTTTCTCACCAATATCAAAGCTAGAGTTGATTTCCCCTTGAAAAGTATGCATTTCCGAATTAGTATTAAAACTAATAATTGGAGCTGTTTGTGTAATCACAGTACTATCAGCACTAACCCAAACTTTTTCGTCGACCACATAACCGGTGGTAATATTTCCATTAAAAATATAATCAACACGATTCAAAATCAGATAGATTGCAATAATGGCTATGCCAATATATAAAATGTTATTTCGTTTAAGTTTAATTGTCATTTACAACTTCTTCGATTTAATATAATAATTAATATAGATCCTCCTCGGCGAACAAATGGAAAGCAATTTAATAAAAATGTCATAGTTTAAAAAAATAGTTTTAAAAGAAACTTATGAATAAAGCTATATTTAGAACGGTAACAATTACTCCAAGAGAATAAAGCAAATATTTTGACCAAACAGAATTTTTGTGTTTACCCATAACTTTTTCTGAAGAAGTAAGATAAACCTGCAGAAATATTGTAAACGGCAATTGAATACTGAGAATCATCTGTGAAATTATAAGGCCATTGAACGGGTTTGAGATTAGAAAGATAATTCCTAATGCTACTAAAAGTGAAATGGCAACTCCAAGTCTGGAGTGATTATCTTTAATATCGTATGGCTCTTTAAACATTCCAGCAAAGATTGAACCTGCCGCCATTCCAGAAGTAATTGTTGATGCTATACCAGCGAACAATAGAGCAACAGCAAAAACTATCGCAGCATGATTTCCTAATAATGGAGCCAGAAGATTATTTGCTTGCTCCAATTCTGTTACAGGAGTTTTTGAACTAAAAAATGTAGCCGCCGCTAGAAGTATCATTGCGCTATTTATAGCCCAACCAATTATCATTGAAAATATGGTGTCAAAATACTCATATTTCAGCTGTCTTTTTATAACTTTTTCATCTTTTAAGTTCCATTGCCTACTTTGAATAATTTCTGAATGTAAGAAAAGATTATGAGGCATAACAACAGCACCAAGAACACTCATTATTACAATCATTGATCCTTTTGGGAAAGAAGGTGTTACCCAACCAGCAACAGCCGCATTCCAATCAACATTTACAAGTGTTAATTCATATAAAAATGACAAGCCAATTATTGAAACAAATCCAATAATCCATTTTTCCAACATTTTATATGAATTCGTAAACAACATTACAAAAACAAAAATGGTAACAAGTATTGCTCCTGCTCTTATTGGCACACCAAAAAGCATATTCAAAGCAATTGCTCCACCAAGAATCTCAGCCAGAGAAGTAGATATGGAAGCGAGCATAGCAGATATTAATAGGACTCTTGAATAGCGAGGTTTAATGTAAATCGCAGCTGCCTCTGACAAGCATAATCCTGTAGCAATTCCTAAATGGGCAACATTATGTTGTAATAATATCAGCATAATTGTAGATAGAGAAACCATCCACAAAAGAGCATAACCATAATCTGCACCAGCTGCAAGATTTGAAGCCCAATTTCCTGGATCAATAAAGCCAACAGTGACTAATAGTCCTGGGCCAATAAATTTAAATATATCAAGACCTCCGTACCCCGGTTTATAATCTTTTCTATCTATATTCTTTAAAAACTTAAACATTTCTCCTCAAATTATTTAACAAACCTATTTACACAATAAAATGTTTCAAATTCACATTGGAAAGTTATAATTTATTCTCTTAATCGAGACTTTTATTTTGCAAAAAAACTTTTCTACATAAAAAAAGCCGCCCGAGAGCAGCTTTTGATATTCTAATATATTTTTAGTGTGCAGCACCAGTAACTTTATTTTTGTCGCCAGTGTCTGTTGCAATTCTTCTGTACCATTCATCACTCAATTTAGGTTGACTAACTTCTGGAGCATAATATTTATATCCTTCAGGAACTTCTGATTTTGTTTTTACATTACCATCCATATATTTGGTAAACAAGTATCCGTATAGCTCGACCCAACGTTTATGAGTTTTAACAGCAGCAGCATCTGAGAATTTGTTTAATTCATCAACCACTTTTTCAGGATTTGTTTTATTTAATTCTATCATTTTTTTATCAAATGATTCCATTTCAGTAAAAAATCCTTTATACAATTCAGCTCTTGCAGCATCAATCTCAGGATACATATCAGAATAACGGGTATATGCATAATTTGACACCATATTAAAAATCCAGAATGCAGATTCCATAGTAAAGTCCATCATAGACCCGTTTCCTACAGCAAATGGTTTAGGTATTTTGGTAATTGAAGCATACATAGGAACATAAACTGTAAATCCAGCATCGTCAACACCAAACCAATTAACAACACCAACAACATCAGGCATCCAACTACGAAGTTGAGCAACAAAAGAAAATCCAGTTTGTTGTGTTCCTGTTGCACGTTCGTGGCAGTAGTTAACACCGTCAACACTCCAAGTCATTGGTCTCCAGCGATAAGGGTTTCCGTAAGGTCCTGCTCCAATATCTTTACTCATATCTAATTCTGTACCTTCTAAATGATCTCCCATAAATTTAAACACATCTGCCTGAGAAATTTTACGATTAGGTTTAATCCATAAAGGCATTCTATTTGAAGCGTAACCATTAGCACCATGTTCGATAGTTCCTTTGGCATATTCCCAATATTTATCCATACCAGCAGACACAGAATTAAAGAAAGCCCAAACTCTCATTTCGCAAAAACGTGCTCCACCAAAATTTACTGGTGCGTATGTGTCTGAGAAACTAAAATCAGCATCTTTACCATCAAAATATTTCATTTCACGTGCAAAGCTGATAACATCTTTAGAGTTAAAAACAGTTTGCGAAGCATTAAACCAATCATTTTTTTTCTGATAATCAAAAGTAGTTATTCTTGCTTGATTAGCGTGTGCACACACATATCCGTCAGGAATAAGCATTGCAACCCAAACAGCTCCTTTTTTTCCAGGACCTTTACCAATAATTTCGAATATCCAAGCTTCATTTTTATCACAAACGGAAAAAGATTCCCCAGAACTACAGTAACCATATTGATCCATAAGTTCGGTCATAATTTTTATTGCTTCGCGAGCAGATGTCGCTCTTTGTAAAGCAATATAAATTAAACTGCCATAATCGATAATCCCAGTCATTGTAGTATCGAATAATTCTTCTCTGCCACCATAAGTGGTCTCACCAATTGCAACCTGATGCTCGTTAACATTACCCACAACATTATAAGTACGTTCAGCCTGAGCAATTTCGCCAAGATATTTTCCGGTATCCCATTCATAAACCTTTAGCATTGTACCTTTAGGATAAGTCTTTGCAGGAAAATGATATAATTCTCCATACAATATGTGACTGTCGGCAGCATAGCTTACCAAAACAGAACCGTCGGTTGATGCACCTTTTGTAACAATAAAATTAGTACATGCAAAGCTATTGACAGAAAAGGCCATCAAGCTTACTAATAATAATCCAAAAATTTTCTTCATTATTTTAAAATTTAAGTTTTGACAAATATAATTTTTAATGTTGGAACTTAAACGATTTGATGTCATAAAAATTAGTGATTTTAACATTTTTTATACATATTTGTTAAAAAACTATCGTCAATTAAAAATTAACTGTTTACATTTGTCAAAAATTAAGCCGTTTATGATTAGTTCGATTACGTGGGATGTAGGACCAGCATTGATAGACTTTGGTGGTTTTCAAATTAGAGCTTACAGCGTTTTGTTTGCTCTTGGGTTTATCTTAGGATACATAATTGTAAAACGTTTTTACAAACAAGAAGGAGTTCCAATTAAGGAACTTGACACTCTTACGGTTTGGGTTGTACTAGGAGGGCTTATCGGTGCTAGACTAATGCATTGTTTTGCTTATGATTGGGCATATTACTCACATAACTTATTAGAAATTGTTCTTCCAGTGAGCTTTAAACCGGAATTCCACTTTACGGGATTTCAAGGTTTAGCTAGCCATGGTGGAGCATTAGGTATAATTATAGCAATGTTGATTTTTAAATATAAATCGACTAAAAAGAGTTTCTTTTGGCTAATTGATAGAGTTGCAATTCCAACTGGTTTTGCTGGCGCTCTGATACGTTTAGGAAACTTGATGAATT
>JBBQCZ010000141.1:0-10297 GCA_038319215.1 Bacteroidales bacterium
TCGCTCTGCTTTGCTGTTTTATCGGTCTTTTTGGTGTTTTATTTCTGTCTTTCGGTGTTTTTTTGATGATTTTGCTTAATATCTTCGGTGGGTTTTTCGGTTTTCCAGTTGATTTTTTCGGTGGTTTTTGGATTTGCTGGCATTTTGCTATTTTTTGATTTAGATTTTCAGAACAGAAGACAAAAAAGCACTACAAGCCGAAGCCGTAAAGACTGGCACAACCTAAAACCCCCCGCTGGCGCGGATTTGCAATCCGTGCCTTTGTATTACAGGCACTCGGATTGCAAATCCGAGCGAGCAGCGCATTTAATTTTAGTTTGCTATGGTTTCACTTTCTTCTTTTGTTTGCTCTTTTCCTTGTGTGGGTTTTTCGGGTTCTCGCCTGTCTGGTTCTCTGGCTGCCCACCGCTGGCGCGGATTTGTAATCCGTGCCTTTGTATTACAGGCACTCGGATTGCAAATCCGAGTGAGGAAAATGAAATGTAAATAGAATTATGCTTCAGAAATAGTTTTTCTAAAAGCAAATTTTTATCTTTGCTATAACCTAATTCCTTATGAAAAACGAAATCATCATATACCAAAATCAAGACTCTTCGACAAAGATTGAAGTCAGGCTGGAGGATGAAACTGTATGGCTTAACAGACATCAGCTGTCAATACTTTTTAATCGGGATATTAAGACAATAGGAAAGCATGTAGTTAATGCGTTAAGAGAAGAATTGAAAGGCTTTTCAGTTGTCGCAAATTTTGCGACAACTGCAAGTGATGGAAAAGTATATAATGTAGAACACTACAATCTGGACATGATATTGTCAATTGGTTATCGTGTAAAATCAAATCAAGGCGTACAATTTCGCATCTGGGCAAACCAAGTATTAAAAGATTTTCTGCTAAAAGGTTATGCAATAAATCAACGTGTTGATCGTATCGAAAACGAGATGCACTCCTTGAAAAATGAACTTGGTGAAATAAAATTGCAACTAAACACATCGCTGCCGGCTGAACAGGGGATTTTCTTCGACGGACAAGTTTTCGATGCTTATGTTTTTGTGTCAGACATAATAAAATCTGCTAAAAAATCAATCGTACTAATAGACAACTACATAGACGAAAGCGTTTTAACTTTGCTATCGAAACGGCAAAAAGATGTAAGTGCTACAATTTTCACAAAATCAATTTCAAAGCAGTTGGAACTCGACATCAAAAAGCACAATCAACAATACCCAGAAATAGAGGTAAAAGTATTTACAAAATCTCACGATAGGTTTCTAATTCTCGACAATCATACAATTTATCATATTGGAGCTTCTTTAAAAGATTTAGGCAAAAATTGGGTAGCGTTTGCAAAAATGAAAATGGATAGTCTCGGAATTATAAATAAACTTGGAGTGTAAATGCAGAATAATACTACTCGTAATATTATTTTCTATTACTATGATGCTGTTGGTCATAATGGTACAATCAGCACATTCGACAATGGCAACAAATTTACAGCAAAAGAACATTACATAGAGACAAATTATACTTACACTTCGACTTCGCCGCGGCGCACCGAACCTCGTTAGAGGTGAGCTCAACGTGGTACACTGAGCCATTGCCGAAGTGAAGTTAATCAGCACATCGCAACGAAGTTAATCAGTGCAGCGTTTCGGCGCTAGATATTATAACAGCGATGCGAGTAGCTGGTTCAGTTTTTACACTGAGCGTGTGAAGGCAAATAGCGTTTGGGGAAGTCGAGATATTGACCCAAAGGCAGACCAAAGGCGTTAAGTAAAATATCGATAAACGAGATAAACGAGAAAAACGAGAATATCCCAAAAAAATGAATTATCTTCGCATATTCAATGCAACAAATTGCTTTATTGACTGTTCATTTACAAAACTTACATAATGAAAAACGTACTACTAATTGCAGCATTATTCTGGGGATTTTCGGCCTTTGCACAGCTTGCACCAAACAAATATTACATAGAATTTACCGATAAAAATCATAATTCGTACAGACTCGATAGGCCAGAGGAGTTTTTAACAGATAGAGCATTGCAACGTCGTGCGGTTCAAAATATTGGACTAGACATTTCGGATTTGCCGGTTACGCAGATGTATGTTGACAGTCTCGAAAGCCTCGGACTTGAGGTTTTAAACGTGTCTAAATGGTTCAATTCTGCAACTGTTTACACTCTCGACACTTTACTTATCGACTCAATTACTTATTTGGGTTTTGTAAGCAATTCGGCAAAACACCAAGCTTTAAGCGGCGAAAAAATTGCTGTTGACAGCAAATACAAAATATTACGAGAAAACAAACCAGCCCTAACAAAAAGCAATTATTACGATTACGGAACTTCATCCGATCAAATATTTATGCATAATGGTCAAATTCTTCATAACGAAGGTTTTCGCGGACAAGGAATGTTAATTGCTATTACCGATGCTGGTTTTACTGGATTGCCAAACTTACCGGCTTTCGATAGTTTGTATCAGGAAGGAAGAATTATTACAACCCGCAATTTTGTTAATGGCGGCGACTATGTATATAGTTACAGTACTCACGGAATGAGAGTTTTATCAATTCTTGCAGGTAATTTCCCTGGCAGTTTGATTGGCTCGGCTCCTGAAGCAGATTACTTATTATTAATGTCCGAAGATGCGGCTTCTGAAACTTACCTCGAAGAGATAAATTGGATCTCTGCAGCCGAATTTGCCGATAGCATGGGAGCTGATGTAGTAAATGTATCGCTTGGCTATCTTGATTTCGACACACCAGAATTTAGTCATAATTACCAACAAATGGATGGAAATACTGCGATGATTAGCCTTGCAGCGAAAGTTGCTTCCTCAAAAGGTATGATCATTGTTGCTTCGGCTGCAAATAGTGGCGAGGACGCTGTACATCCGTGGATAAACGCTCCTGGCGATGCAAAAGATATCATTACTGCTGGAGCAGTTTGGTCAAACGAGTCGTATGCTGCATTTAGTTCTATTGGGCCAAGCTATGATGGAAGAGTAAAACCCGATGTTGTTGCAATGGGCGGCGGAACTATAAACCAAGAACTAAATGGAAGCTTTGGTCCTGGAAACGGAACATCTTTCTCCTCTCCTATTTTAACAGGTCTGATTGCTTGTTTGTGGCAAAAATTTCCAGAAAAGACAAATATGGAAATTATGGAAGTAGTACGTCAATGTTCGCACATGTACAATAACCCAACGGTTTATCTAGGATATGGAATTCCAGATTTTGACTTAGCTAGCAGTATATTATCTTCCGACATTCCGTATGTAAGAGAAAGTAAAATAAACATTTTCCCGAATCCGTTTAGTTCCGATTTTAGCATAATACTCAATAATCAGGCAGGCGATTCTGTACAAATTATTGTAAATGATATGAACGGAAAAAGAAATTATCTATGGATGGAATATACTTGCATGGAAAACAACTCAAAAATTAGAATAGACGATTTGTCTCGTTTAAAATCTGGAATTTACATTCTGACAGTAATTTTAAACACATCGAGATATTCTGAAAAAATAATCAAAAAATAATAAGATGCCTGTTCCAACCCTTACCCTGCTCGAACTAAATAAAACTATCAGATTAACTCTGGAAGAAAAATTTGATGCCCCGGTTTGGATAATTGCAGAAATCAACAATATTAACATCCACCGTAGTGGCCATTGTTATTTGGAGCTAATACAAAAAGCCAAAGATTCGGATAAAATTGTGGCGCAAGCTCGTGCAACTATTTGGGCAACACAATTCCGCGTTATCAGTGCATATTTCCAATCGGTTACCAATAAAACCTTAGAAAAGGGAATAAATGTTTTGGTTAAGGTAAGCGTAGATTTTCATGAGCAGTATGGAATTTCGCTAAACATAAGAGATATTGACCCGAATTATACTCTGGGAGATCTTGAAAGACGCAAGAAAGAAATTATCGAGAAACTTATTACTGAAGGTGTTTTCGATATGAACAAAAATTTGATGTTGCCATCTGTAATTCAAAGAATAGCAGTAATTTCATCAGCTGGAGCAGCAGGATTTGAAGATTTTAGCAATCAGTTAGCGACAAATAAATACGGATATTCATTTGAAATTTCACTTTTTGAAGCCGATATGCAAGGTGCTAATACAGAAAATTCTGTTGTTAAAGCACTAAATGATATTTTCGATCGGCAACCCGAATTTGATGTTGTGACAATAATTCGAGGCGGTGGTTCAAAAAGCGATCTTAGCTATTTCGACAATTATAATATTGCCTTTCATATTACTCAATTTCCTTTACCTGTTTTGGCTGGAATTGGTCATGAGCGCGACGAGTCTGTAACCGATATGGTAGCACATACAAAACTAAAAACGCCTACTGCTGTTGCAAATTTTATTCTAGATTATAATCTTTTATTTGAGAGCGAATTAAACGACACTTTCGAAGATATTGTTAGCTCAGTAAAAGATATTATCAAAACAAATGAAATGTATCTTGCTGGTATGAGTTTGAGCATTTACAAATCGAAAGAAATTCTTGCAAAAAGCACAGAGCGGTGCAACAGATATTTTTATAGACTAAAAAATATTACTAAAAACACACTTAAAGATCAGAATATTAAACTTGAAAACTCCAAATCAAGGCTTGAGCGAATTCCGGCTAATCTTTTAATAGCACAGAATCAGGATTTGGATAGAACAATTCTGAGTTTATCCAGATTAAAAAATCACTATTTTAGTAAGCAGGAAGCAAAATTAAACTCATTTGAACAGAGCATTCGTCTTACCGACCCAGTTAATGTTCTAAAAAGAGGTTTCTCAATAACAAAAGTTGGCGGTAAGGCAGTTTCTGCTAAAACCAAAATACAGATAGGTGATGAATTGGAGACTTTAATTTATGAAAATAAAATAATAAGTAAAGTTATAAAAAAATGAGAAAAGAATTAGTAAAGCGCTCATCCTCTTTTGCTTATCTATTACTGATAACATTCTTTGTTTTGTCGAGCTTAAACTCTTTTGCATGGAGAGCAAAATCTGACACTACAATATACGCAGGAGCCTGGGGAGGTGTAAGTTATGCAAAAATTATGGGCTACACACAGCCAACAACTCCGTTAATTGGAAAAGCATTTGGATTACAGTTTTGTTATCAGCCAAACCGAGAAATAACACTTAAAACTGGATTTGCGTTTATTCCAAAAGGTTTTATAAAGGAGAATGAGTATTTCGACATTTACAACACTTCGGTGGGATTTTATGAAACTGATTACAATTTTAACTACTTAAATATTCCGCTTGGATTTTCATATAATCTTGGTCGTAATAAGTTTAACATTTATCTGTCGGCAGGAGTTGATATTGATATTTTGTTAAAGGAAAGTACAATGGCAAAAAATTTACCTGAAAGAGTAAATGGAATTGAAGTAGTAAATTTTAATTCGGATAATACAGAACTTTACAAGAAACTGAATTTCGGCGTTTACATAGGCGGTGGAATAGATTACAGAATAAAACCAAATATTATAGCTTTTGCAGATATAAAATATATGGTCGGACTTAATAACATTCTGGCTGGCAATTCAATTTACATCTTTAAACAAAGACCAGTTGTAGTAGGCATTGGAATTAAGTTTGGTATTCCGTTAAAATACAGTGTTGCTTAAAATTTAGATAATTAAAACCAGCAAATAATAGTTTACTTTTTCTTTATCTTCAGTTTTTGACCAATACTTAAGCCAGATGGATTTGTGATTCCATTTAATTTCATAATATCGTCAGCCGAAACACCTGGATATTTTTTAGAAATTCCATACGGAGAATCTCCAGATTTAACAGTATAGTATTCGTAAGTAGAATCGATTTTTTCTTCTTTAGGTTTATTTGTTGACGGCTCTACTCCTATCATTCTCTGTTTTTCGTCAAAAGACATATTGGTAACATTTTTATATGTTGACTCCAGCTCAGACTTCACATAAATTATCAAGACTTGACCAACTTTTAAATTATAGTTACTCATTCCATTCCACGCCATTACTTGAGCAATACTAACCTTATACCACGAAGCAATACGACCAACTGCATCGCCAGATTTAACAGTATAATTAAGTTCTACTGTCCCTTCGGGTTGTTCGGCAGGAATAGCACATTCTACATGTTCGTGATAAATATCAGCATTTAGATATTTGTAAACATTCATCAAACTGTCGTTCCATTGGCGAAGATAGAATTCATCTGGCAAGCGATTTGCAAAAAGATAGCGTGACACATAATAGGAATGCTTATTAAAATCTTCAATTACCAAACCAGCATGACTAGCAGAATGAATAACAATAAAAGAATTTTCGGTTTTTTCAATAACCATCATAACATGCCCGATTGTATTATCATAGGCGCCACGAGTTTTAATATAAACCAAATCGCCAGGTTGCACACTATCTTGCGGAATAACTCTCCCCATTAAACTGGTTGCACTTGGAACACGTGGCAGTGGCAAGTTAAAATGCCTGTGTATATGAAAAACAAATCCACTGCAATCAAATCCTGCTGGAGTAATGCCACCATATCTGTATTTCAACCCAACAAATGTTTTACCGTAATCTATAATTGAGTCAATCAAGCGAGCTCTAATTTCAGCTATAGAATCTAGACTAGCATATTTTGTTTCTCTTAATGAATCAATCTCTTTTTTCAATATAATTGAGTCGTTAGTCCTTTTTAAAACAACAGAATCTGCAATTACGGAAACTGAAATCGTATCTTGTTGGGAAAAAATTGGGTAAGCAATAACAAGAATGAAAACTAAAAATATTAAACTAAATTTCTTTACAACCATCATTTTTATATTTCGTCACTAATCTGAAAGCTGCAAAGATAACAAGTTTTGTAATATTTAAGTTTTATGAATAAAATGTTATGTTAACAAAGCGTTATTTCTTTAAAAGGGTCTCTTTTTTAAATCTTGTTGCAAACAAGTAGCGAGTTTTCCAATAGTCGTATTGTTCAATATCATTAATCATAACACCTTTGCTCGTAGCATGAATCATTTTGATGCAATCGCCATTTCTTGAAACGACTAAAGCCACATGACCAATATCCTGAGAGTTAACATTGCTTCCTTTGAAATACACCAAATCGCCAGGTCGGATATTTTTGTAATCGACTTTATCGCTTATTGCAGCCATATCAGCAGGCATTCGCGGAATTGCAATACCAAAACTTGAGAATAAATACTGAACAAATCCACTACAATCGAAACCGCCAGGAGTTGCTCCACCATATTTATAGGGCGTTCCAATGTATTTATTAGAGAAATTAATTACAGAATCTAATAATACTTGTTCATTGGTAAAAAGTGCATTATTTGAAGAATTTCTTCCCGATCCATTTACATCAATTACAGTTACATCATCATCTACAGAATATATTACCTCTTCACTAATAGATGATTTTGTCTTACAAGCAGCCAAAACAACTATGGCAAAAGCAATTAGAGCAAATATTTTAAAAGAGTATTTCTTCATTATTACAAAATTACAAAATGCAATAATTTAAAAATGTAGTTTAAAACATTTTTATAAGCATTCAAATGTTAAAAAAATAAACTATTTTTGCAGGTATAAGCATAAAAAGTAATGAAATATTTAGAATTTATTGGTTTTCGAATAATGGTATCAGCATTTTGGCTAGCACCATTTTGGAAACTATATTTTCTGTCAGACATTCTTTACTTTCTGCTATTCCGAGTTTTCAAATATAGAAAGAAGGTAGTTTTCGATAATGTAAAAAAATCATTTCCAGATAAATCCGAAGCAGAGATAAATAAAATAATTAAAAAATTCTATTTACACCTGTCTGATATTACTTTAGAATCTGTGAAAAGTATGAGCATGTCTGAAAAGTCATTAAACAAAAGATATGTGATCAAAAACACCGAAATTGCTAAAGAATATTTTAACGCTGGCAAATCAATGCTTTGTCTCACAAGTCATTACGGCAACTGGGAATATGGAATTTTAGCAACAAATAATTCTATTCCACATCAGGCAATTGCATTATATCTCCCTTTAACAAACAAGCACAGCGAAAAATACGGATTAAAACGCCGCACACGATTTGGCATGCAGCTAGTTGCCGTTCAGGAAACCAAAAGTATTTTTGAAAAGCAGCCTGAAAAGCCTGTTGCGATAATTATGGCAGCAGATCAAAGCCCATCAAATTTGGAACGTGCAATTTGGGTTGATTTTTTAAATAGAGAAACTCCTTGCATACATGGTCCGGAGGCTTATGCACATAAAACAGGACTTCCAGTTGTATATTTAAAGATTTCGAAAACTAAACGCGGGTATTATAGTTTGGAATTTGAAAAATTAGTTGACGACCCATCGACCTGTAAGCCAGGAGAAATAACAGAATTGTACTTTAAACGATTAGAAAAAGATATTGAAGAAAAACCCGAATATTGGCTTTGGTCACATCGTCGCTGGAAGTACACAAAAGAATCATTAAAAAAGTAATTTTATGGCAAAGATTAAACGATTTGTATTTAACGATTTTCAAACAAACGCATTTATTTTATATGACGATTCTTATGAAGCTGTGATTATAGATGGTGGTGCAAACTCACATACGGAACTCAAACAGATTCATGATTTTATAACAGCGAATCACTTAATTCCAAAGTATATAATGAATACTCACGGACATCTAGACCATGTTTGTGGAAACTACTACTTAGAATCTCATTACCGTATTCCAGTTTTAATGAACTTTGAAGACAATTTTTTAATTGATTCGGCTCTACAACTAGCAAGTCAGTTTGGTTATGCGATAGAGCAACCTCCACGTCCAGACAAAAACATAAAAGATCATGAGATTCTAAAATTCGGCGATTCTAAAATTCAGGTTATAGCATTACCTGGTCACAGTCCTGGTGGAGTTGGGTTTTATTGCCCTGAAGAAGGTTTTATTATTATTGGTGACACAATGTTTCTTGAAAGTATCGGACGTACCGACTTACCTGGCGGTGATTACGACCAACTTATGGAAAGCATTTTAACCAGAATATTTACCTTGCCTCCAGATACGGTTATTTATCCTGGTCATGGACCTGATACCACTGTGAGAGATGAGAAAAAATACAATCCGTTCTTTACAAGATAGAAATTTTACGAGACAAAAAAAAGGTGTTTGGGTAAATCAACTCAAACACCTTTTTTATATTATTTTAGAGTCTGCCTACAAAGCCATTGCTTTATTGAACACAAACAATATTAATTTTTCTGGTAACAATAGACGAAATAAGTATAAACTCCGTCTTTTATTTGATTGTATGTTTCTGTACCAACAGTACCAGCGAAGTTCAACGAAGTTTTATGCAACATTTTAGGTGTAAGTTTTTTAACCAATGCTTCTCTTCGTGGAGTATCGTGGTCTAAAGAACTTACTACATTAGGATTAATAATTTGCTCATCAAAACATTTGAAATTTGTTTTTGAAACATAATCGTGAAATTCGTTCATTTCATCCTTATATCTAAAGTCGGTAATAAGAAAATATCCACCTGGTTTAAGAACGCGATCAACTTCAGATAAAAACTTGTCCATTTCTGGATAGCGATGAGAAGATTCAACATTTAAAACAACGTCGATACTTTCATTTTTTATGGTGTTTAATTCCTGTGCATTACCCTGCTCAAATCTAAGTCCTGGTGCTTTATAATGTTTATTACCAAAATCAGCAGCAGTTGCATCGAGGTCAATACCAAGAGCAGTAGCAGGTTTAAATCTTCTTGTTACATAATCTAATCCGCCACCACGGCCGCAACCAACTTCAACAATATCTTTTCCGTTAAGCTCAACCATTTTTGCAAGACGATGATACAACTGAACCGAATATCTGTTAGGTTCATCAATAGCATCAAGCTCTACATGCTCAGCTTCGTCGTTATAACCATAATTCATAAATAATATATCCGCATTTTTGTCAACCTTGTTAACATACCAGTACCATGCTCTGAACATCATCGATCTAAAACTCATATCTATTTTATTAAATTATTATAATTTTTTACGGGCTCAAAGATAAGCCAAGTTTTTTATGAACATGAAAAATAATATTAAACTTAATTAACAAAATCAAAAAAAAACAAAATGATAAAACAGATATTGGTATAAAATTGTACTTTTGTAACAAAACAACCAAAATATGCGACACTATAAGTACAAATTATTTAAATCCTGGCTGATTTGGGGTGTTATAATTTTGGTATGCTTTTTTGCTTTTCAATACATTGTATATAAAGTTGAATCCACCAAT
>JBBQCZ010000142.1:0-10072 GCA_038319215.1 Bacteroidales bacterium
CCAGATTTTTGCATAAGCGAGGTAAAAGCGTTGTTCAGCAGTAAAACCATCAATTTTTTCAGGGTTTTTACCATTAAGAGCCATCATTAAAGCATCGTAAGATATTTTTAATCCTCCATAATCAGCAATATTTTCGCCTAAAGAAAGCTTCCCATCAGCATTTAAATCTGGCAACACAAATATATTATCAAATCTCTCAACTAAGATTTTAGCCTTCTCATCAAAACGTTTGGCATCATCTTCTGTCCACCAATCTTTAAGATTTCCATCTTTATCATAACTACGGCCTTTATCATCGAAACCATGAGTCATTTCGTGACCGATAACTACCCCAATTGCTCCATAATTAACCGCATCGTCGGCATCAAGATAGAAAAATGGAGGCTGTAAAATACCAGCTGGAAAACATATTTCGTTCATACTAGAACTGTAATATGCATTAACGGTCTGAGGATTCATAAACCATTCAGATTTATCGACAGGTTTTCCAATTTTTGAGATCATATCTTCAAATTCGAAAACATTAGATCTAAGTATATTAGCAAAATAATAATCTTTTACAATATTGAGATTTGTATAATCTCTCCATTTATCGGGATAGCCAATTTTAACATTGATAGCATTAAGTTTTTCAAGAGCTTTAGTTTTTGTTGCCTCACTCATCCAATCAAGAGCTTTAAGTCTTTCAGCAAAAGCAACTCGTAGATTTTCGACAAGTTCTACCATTCTCTCTTTTGCTTGAGGTGGAAAATATTCTTTTACAAATAACTGTCCCACTGCTTCGCCAAGACAAGCATTGGTTTTATTTACGACTTTTCTCCATCTGGGTTGTTGAATAAGTGCTCCTGTTAAGAATTTTCCATAAAACTCCCAATCGGCATTAACCAATTCTGTGCTTAAATACGGAGCTGAATAACTAATAATATTCCACTTAAAATATAATTTCCATGTTTCGATATCTGTTGTGGCAAATATTTTTGAAAACTCTTTAAAAAATGCAGGTTGGCTTACATTAATAGTTCCTGCGGCAGGTAATCCAATTAAATTAAAATATTTCTGAAAATCGAAATCAGGCGATACTTCTTTAAGTTCAGCAACTGTCATTCTATTTGTTGTTGCATAAGGATCGCGTAATTCAAGGTTTGTCATCGACTTATTTGCAAGTTTGTATTCGAAGTCGTAAGTTGTTTTTGCAAAATTTTCCAACTTTTTGCTATCGAAACCTGCAATTTTAAACATTTCAGCAATATGTTTTACATACTCAGTTCTTATCTCTACCGATCTTGCATCGTTTGATGTGTAATAATCGCGATTAGGCAAACCTAGTCCTCCCTGATAAAGATAGGCAATTTGCAAATTACTGTCCTCGCTATCTGAAGATCCAAAAACACTAAAAGCAGAAGGTATTCCAGCAATATGAAGTTGAGCAATTGTGTTCAACACATCTTCTTTTGTATTTATTTTGTCAATATTATCTAATAAGTCTTTGATAGGGGCAAGTTTATCTTTGTCTATTTTTGCAGAGTCCATTCCCATATTATAAAATGTCTCTATTTTCCACTCTATTGAATTCTCGGCATTGTCTTTTTCTGACAAACCAGTAATAAGATTGTTTACTTTTTGATTTGTTTCTTTTGCAAGTAAATCGAATGACCCGAATCTACTTTCTTCATCTGGTAAAGGATTATTTTTTTGCCAGCCACCAGTTGCATATTGATAAAAGTTATCGGCAGTATTCACAGTTGTATCAAGATCTGAAAGCTCTATTGCTTTAATCTTTTTTTCGTTTTGTTCCATTTTTTTTGAATTTGGATTACATGACACAAGTATTGCACTTGTAAGTGTTAAACCTAGAATAATATCAAATGTTTTCATCGTAGAAAATTTAATTCCTACAAATTTAAGCGTTTTTTTTGAAACTTATTCGCTTCTCCTCGCCCTTTAACAATCTTTTAATATTTTTTAAGTGTGTGATAACAATTAATAGAGTAGCAATACAACTAAAAATTGTTAGAGTGTGCGAGTTACCTTCGCTAAGAAAATATACTATAACGGGGAACGATATAGAGGCGGCAATAGAAGAAATGCTAACAATGTGAGTAATAACAAAAACGATGGCGAAGACAATAAAAGTAATTCCAGCAGCAGATGGATAAAGAGCTAAGACTAAGCCAAGCATTGATGCAACTCCTTTCCCGCCTCTAAATCCGGTAAAAACGGGAAATATGTGTCCTATAATTGCAGCAGCACCAAACAAAAGCTTTATCTGATAATAGAATTCGCTCCCTTTTATAATTTCTGGAACAAATATTATAAGTTGAACGGCAAGAAAACTCTTTAAAATATCTGCAATAAATACAGGAATTCCAGCTTTGTAACCTAAAACTCTAAATGTATTGGTAGCACCCGCATTTTTAGATCCAAATTCACGAACATCTGTATCGAAAAACCATTTACCAAACCATACAGCAGAACTGAACGAACCCAGTAAATAAGAAACCACAGTAAAAGCTATAATGTAATAAATCATAATTAATACTTGTTTGTTCTATCGAGGTCCCGCTTATTGTCTTTGGTTTTGATATCCTCGCGTTTGTCGTGCATTTTCTTTCCTTTCGCTAGAGCGATATCAAGTTTTGCAAGTCCCCTCTCGTTTATGGTTAAACCAATTGGTACAATTGTAAGTCCTTTTTCTGCAACTTTCTTTTGTAGCTTAATAAGCTCACGATGATTGAGTAATAATTTCCTATCACGCTTAGGCTCGTGATTATTGCAAGTTCCTAAAACATATTCTGCAATATGAATACCTGTTACCCATAATTCTCCCGCACGAAATACACAATATGCATCAGAAAAATTTATCATTCCGTCGCGAATAGATTTAATTTCTGTTCCTAATAGAACTATCCCAGCAGTAAATTTATCTACAAATTCAAATTTGAAATATGCTTTTTTGTTTTTATATGTAATAATTTTTGATGCCATTGTTAAAAAATAAAGTCAAAAAATGGATAAACCAAGGCAAAGTTAAGAATCAGATAAACACCTACAAATAATAATACAATTATTATGAAAAGGACATTCACTTCTTTTGATTCTGGTTTTAAAAACTTAACAACTCCCCAATATAACACAAAAAAGCTATATAAAGATATTAAACCTAATAAAAACAAGCTTGGAAATAAGTTTACCAGAATAATTGAAACATAAAAAGGAATAATACTAACAAAAATAAGCGTAGCAACTTTTGATTTTGATTTTGCCAACTTCAAATATGGTAATAATGTATTTACAGCAAAAATTACAATAAAGAAAAACAAACAATCAATTACAACACTAATTAGAGCATAAAAAATAATATACTGAAAATCTGTAACAGATAAATAAGTCAATGATTTCCCTACAACACGCGAAACAAACAACAAAACTAGAGTAATAATAAAAAATGGACTTACTAAATCCTTAAAACTTATGGTTTCAGAATCATAGTTCTCCCAACCCACAGAAGGATTAAACAAGATGCGAGTAAATATATTTATCTGTTCTATTGTTTTCATTTTTTTTATCTCACTGCAAAAATAGTTTTTTTTCGTATTTTTATGAACTGAAAAAAATTAAAGATGCTAACAAATTATAATCTGATAGTTATTACCGGTGCAACTGCAGGAGGTAAGACTTCTATTGCCACTAATCTAGCGTTAAAAATAGATGCTGAAATAATTAGTGCAGATAGCCGCCAAATTTATAGAGGCATGGATATTGGCACAGGTAAGGATCTTGAAGACTATACAATTGAAGGAAAACAAATTCCATTTCACCTCATTGACATTGCTGATGCAGGATACAAATACAATGTTTTCGAGTTTCATAAAGATTTTTTTAGAGTTTATTCTGATATTATTTCGAGAGGAAAAACTGCAATTCTTTGTGGCGGAACAGGACTTTATATCGAATCTGTAATTAGAAACTATGAACTTGTAAAAGTTCCGGTAAATGAAGAATTGAGAAAAAATCTTGAAAATCTTGACATTTCAGAGTTAGAGAAAACACTCGTATCGTACAAAAAGATGCATAATCGTAGCGATCTTGACTCACCACAGCGTGCAATAAGAGCAATCGAAATTGCCGATTATTATAGTCGTAATAAGCAGGTTGAAGAAATTACTCCCGAAATAAAACCAATAATTTTCGGTATCCATTTCGACCGCGACCAACGCCGAGCAAGAATTACAGAACGCTTAAAGCAACGCCTCGAAAACGGAATGATTGAAGAAGCACAAAGACTTCTCGACTCGGGAGTTTCTCATACCGACATGGAATACTACGGACTCGAATACAAATTCCTTTCGTGGTATTTAGCAGGTAAAATTTCGTACGAAGAGCTTTTTTCTGGATTAAACACCGCAATTCATCAATTCTCCAAACGCCAAATGACCTGGTTTCGCAAAATGGAAAAAGCTGGAACCGAAATTAATTGGATTGATGGAAATTTAGAATTGGAGGAGAAATTGAGGATGATTTTGGGGATGGTTGAGTGATTTAGGGTTTTGTTTTTTCTTTTCCCATGGCATGAATGCCATGGTGATTGATAATCGTAAAAATTAAAATCCCTTTTCTTATCGCAGATTCCTAAACCGGCTAAAGCCGGTGAACAAGTTTCAAACCAATTAAAATCAAACTATTTCATGTGGAATTAAACTACATATTAAATCTAAATATTTGATTTCATGAATGCCATGGTGATTGATAATCGTAAAAATTAACATCCCTTTTTTTATCGCAGATTCCCAAACCGGATAAAGCCGGTGAACAAGTTTCAAACTAATTAAAATCAAACTATTTCATGTGGAATAAACTACATATTAAATCTAAATATTTGATTTCATGAATGCCATGGTGATTGATAATCGTAAAAATTAAAATCCCTTTTTTTATCGCAGATTCCCAACCCGGCTAAAGCCGGTGAACAAGTTTCAAACTAATTAAAATCAAACTATTTCATGTGGAATAAACTACATATTAAATCTAAATATTTGATTTCATGAATGCCATGGTGATTGATAATTGTAAAAATTAACATCCCTTTTTTTATCGCAGATTCCCAACCCGGATAAAGCCGGTGAACAAGTTTCAAAAACACAGAAATATCAAAAATCTATATGGAGGCTTTAGCCTCCACCTCAATATTAAACAATCTGTACTATTTATTTTTACGATTATCAATTCGACGGACATTCATGTCCGTTAATGATTAATTTTTATTCTACGGACATTCATGTCCGTTAATGATTAATTTTTATTCGACGGACATAAATGTCCGTCAATAATTTAAACTTCACCCCCCAAACTAAACCCATGATATTTTATAAACTCCTCCAACTCTTCCTCGAAAAACTTCTTATTATGATGTCGTTCCTGATTCTTAATATAATTTCTTACCCTTACAATTTCCTTCTCTCCTACTCCTGCCGCCCAATATTCATCCTGCCACTCAAACTTAGTCTTTGTCAACTTGTTTTCATTTATCCAGTGTGACGACTCCCCTTTTATCAGATTCGCAATTTTTGCAATACTCATATTTGCTGTTAATGATATCAAACAGTGCACGTGATCTTCGTACCCATTAACAAAATCAAGATGAATACCTTTTAACTCTGCATTCTCTTTTATGTGAATAAATACCCGCGAACGAATATCTTTTGTTAAAAACTTAATTCGGTTTTTTGTGGACCACACCATGTGGACATAAATTTTAATATATGGCATAATTCTCTTTTTTCATTATTGACAATTCAAAAATAAAGAAAAAATAGAAATAATTAATGTCTTTACCAGATTTTCTACCTCACAATCTTCCCACTCACAACTCTCCCATTATCCAAACTAACTTTTACAATATAAACTCCGTTTTGCAAATCTGTTACATTTATTTCTGTTTCGTTTTTGCCAACATTTTTAGTTTTATTTGCAACTTGCCCACTGCTACTTATAATCTCAACTTCATTAATTTTTGTTAAAGACTCAACCTGCACAGTATTGGATGCATTGTTAAAGTTTATAATTACGCCATTATTATCAACATCGGTTTTAGGCACAGAATTAGAAATTTCGGTTTGACCCCAAAGTAATTGGTAGTTAGGGATGGTGCAATAGGCCATTTTGTCAACCCATAAAGTTCTTGTATTATTTTCCAATACTCCTGAATAAGTTTGATAAGCATGAAACCAACCATAGTAAACGTTATCTTGATCCGTAAATTTTAAACCAAACTTTTCTCGACCATAATACCAATCCCAATTATAGGCACCAATTAACCACACATTTTCGGGATTTGTCAAAGTATCATTCTTTGCAACACATATTGAAACATTCAGCTGATTAGGCTTGATCATCGGATGAATCCATTCTGGACGAGGAGTTTCAAAATAAAAAACTATATCAAAAATATCATCATCATTTATATCTATTTTTAAACTATCAAATGGAAACAGATTAGTTGAGTCAGCATTATAGTAATAAAAAGTAGAAATATCTGGATCAAAATCATTATAAATAATTTGTCCACTTGATTGAGCAAATATCAAAGAGTTTATTGCTAAAACTAAAACTAAGAATATTATTGTTTTCATAAATATTTATTTTAAAGTTATTATTCCGGACAAGGATGAGTGATTAATTCCATCTCGCTACCTGCCAGCAATTCAAAATTCTGGGTAATCTCTATGTAATCGGTAGCTCGAAAAACAACCTTTGTTGAGTAAGGGACAGCTACAGTGTTTCCAGCAGAACCAATTGAAATTGACTCTTTCCCAACATTTCCATTACTTATAACTTTTACTTGCGACTGCATTGCAAAAGCAAAACAAATAAATGCAAAAACTAAAACCAACTTTTTCATAAGCAAATCGAATTAAGATTAAGACACAAATATAGTTCTTTTTTTATACATAGCGTTTTTTTTTACAGATATTTCAAATTTGTTTCGATTTGCGAATTTTAATGACATAAAAAAAGGCCATCCACTAGTAAGCGGACAGCCTTTTTCAATATCTAAGTTTTCACTTATTTTAGTTTTCCGGTTTTGCTTCCGGAGTTTCTTCTTTTGGTGGTTTAGGTAATAGAACCTTACGGCTAAGTTTAATCTTACCTGATTTTTGATCAACTTCGATAACTTTAACCTCTACTTCCATTCCTTCTTTAAGAACTTCTTCAACTGATTTAATACGTTTCCAGTCAATTTCAGAGATATGAAGTAATCCTTGATAGTTAGGAAGAATTTCTACAAAAGCGCCAAAGGTTGTAATACCTTTTACTTTACCTTTATAAATTTCGTTTAATTCTGGTTGACGAACAATCGAGAATACTCTTTCTTTAGCTGCAAGCATATCTGTACCGCTAACTGCAGAGATTTCGATATATCCTTTATCGTCAACTTCGGTAATAGAAATTGTAGTGTTTGTTTTTGCCTGTATTTCCTGAATAATTTTTCCACCAGGACCGATAACTGCACCAATCATATCTTTAGGGATAATCATAGTTTCGATACGTGGAGCGTATTCTTTATAATCTTTACGTGGTTCTGGAAGAGTCTTCATCATTTCGCCAAGAATATGAGCTCTGCCCTCTTTAGCTTGAATTAACGCTTGTTCTAAAACTTCGTAAGATAATCCGTCAACTTTAATGTCCATTTGAGTTGCAGTGATACCATTAACGGTTCCACAAACTTTAAAGTCCATATCGCCAAGATGATCTTCATCGCCCAAAATATCACTTAAAATTGCAAACTTTTTTGTTTTTGGATCAGCAATAAGACCCATTGCAATACCAGAAACTGGGTTGCTGATTGGCACACCTGCGTCCATTAAAGCTAAACATCCTGCACAAACAGTTGCCATTGAAGACGAGCCATTTGATTCAAGAATATCAGAAACTATTCTAACTGTGTAAGGGAATTTCTCGCCTTTAGCAGGAATAACTTTAGACAAAGCTCTGTGAGCAAGATTTCCGTGTCCGATTTCGCGACGACCAACACCTCTGTAAGGTTTTGCATCGCCTGTAGAAAATGGTGGGAAGTTATAATGTAATACAAAAGGAGAATAACCTTTAAACATAACGCCGTCAAGCATTTGTTCGTCAAGTTTTCCACCTAAAGTAACGGTTGTAATAGATTGTGTTTCGCCACGTGTAAATAAAGCAGAACCATGAGCAGTTGGCAAATAATCAACTTCGCTCCAAATAGGACGAATTTCGTTAGTTTTTCTACCATCTAGTCTAACTCTTTCGTTAACTACCATTTGGCGAACAGCTTCTTTCTCAACATCGTGATAATATTTGTCAACTAATTTTTTAACAGTTGGGAGTGTTTCTTCGTCGTACTGAGCAAGAAATTCATCTTTTACAGCACCAAAAAGTCTTTTTCTTTCGTGTTTGTCTGCAGTTTGTGTAAATGCAGCAGCATAAGCTTTATCATAAGTTTCTGCCAATACTTTTTTGCGTAAATCTTCGTCATTTACTTCGTGACAATATTCAGCAAATCCAGTAATTCCAACAGCTTCGCGTAATTCTAATTGAGCTTTACACTGATCAATAATTGCAGCATGTGCAAATTTGATAGCATCAAGCATTTCTTTTTCAGAAACCTCATTCATTTCGCCTTCAACCATCATAATATTATCGATAGTTGCAGCAACGATTAAGTCAATATCAGCACGTTTGTTATCTTCAAAAGAAGGATTGATTACAAAATTACCATCAATACGAGACACTCTAACTTCGGAGATTGGTCCGTTAAAAGGTACATTTGTAACAGCTAGAGCAGCAGAAGCAGCTAATCCTGCTAATGCATCAGGCATATCGTTGGTGTCGGCAGACATCAACATTATATTTACAAAAGTTTCGGCATGAAAATCATCTGGGAATAATGGACGTAAAGCTCTATCCACCAATCTCGAAATAAGAATTTCGTAATCAGAAGGGCGACCTTCGCGTTTTAAAAATCCGCCAGGAAATCTGCCTACAGAGGCATATTTTTCTTTGTATTCTACTGATAGCGGCATAAAGTCAACATCTTCTTTTGCTTTATCTGCGACTACCACAGTTGCTAATAACATGGTTTTACCCATCTTCACCACTACCGAACCAGTTGCCTGTTTCGCTAGTTTACCAGTGGAAATCTCAATTTCTCTTCCGTCGCTTAACTTAACGACTTTTTTAATTTCATTGTACATTTTCTATTCTTGTTTAGTTAATTCAATTGTAAAAAAAAAGCAAAACTTAGCGTCTTGCTTTTCTTTTGTCTTAACGACGTAAGCCTAAATCCTTAACAATCGCTCTATATCTTTCGATGTCGTTGGTTTTTAAATAATCCAACAAACTTCTTCTTTTACCTACCAACATTATCAACGCTCTTTGAGTACTGAAATCTTTTTTGTTTAATTTCAAATGCTCAGTTAAGTGACTGATACGGTAGGAAAATAATGCGATTTGTCCTTCTGGAGAACCAGTGTCGTTATTAGACTTCCCGTGTTTTGTGAAGATTTCTTTCTTCTTTTCTGAATCTAAATAATTTTTCATCACTTATTATTTATTTAATTTAAGGCAGCAAAAGTAACTTATTTATTTTGAATGTCAAAATTAATTATACTATTTATATTAATCTTCAATTTTCTCAAGCACTATCTGAATGAAAAGCTGATAAATGAACAACACATTGGCAATTAAAAACAGCAGTATCCCCCCTATTTTTAGAATGCTATAATCGATTTGTAGTGAAGATAATTGACCACTTGTTGGTAGAAGAGCACCCAAAAGCAAGAAATACAAAAATAAAGCTAAAGTACCTAATCCTAATATTACGGGAGAAAGTACGCTTAATTTACTTGTTTTAGATGAAAGTCTGATATAAAAGAAAGTCATTAAAAATCCTTCCAGCGAAGAGACTGTTCAAAAATCTGTGTCAAATGAAAAATTATTTAAATTTGACAGATGAAAGAAAAAAAGACTAGAAAAAGGGCAGATAGATTGGAAGATTTAATTCCCGATGAAGCCCGTAGAGCAGACATCATAAGTAGAC
>JBBQCZ010000143.1:0-10030 GCA_038319215.1 Bacteroidales bacterium
AATAAGATGCGTGGCGGTCGGTAACTAATATTGAGTTTGGAAGACCATCTTTAAAATACTTGTCAATAGCTAATCCACCACGTGATTTATCACTCAATAAATATGTTAATAAATCGGTTTGCCAAGTCCAAATCCACTTCAGTTCACCATTAACGCTTTCACCTGTCTCATCTGCACCTACTACCGCTGATTGCTCAATTCTGCTGCGAATTTCATTGTATGCCGACAATGATTTATCCGACATATCATTCAATATATTATCAACCGTACCCTGACTTAAATTGATACCAAAATAATGTTGCAAAATCTCAGTAGTACGTTTGTACGGAATAGATTGAATGCAACTATAATAGGTTACCAAAGCTCTGATGTTTGGACCATAAGATACTCGTGAACGGACAGCCTCAGGGAACTCTGCTTTGCAACAATGACCGCAACTGCACTGCTTTTCAATCACCCGATGTTCCGTTATAATTGGACGAATAGCAGCCGGAATATCAAAAAGTTGACGTACCTCACACACCGAACCAACTACCTGAGAAAGACTCTCTCCGCAACGTGTACAATAATCCGACTGATGTTCAATTATTGAATCCGGGTCGCTCACCATTTCCAACGTAGTGCCTTTATGTCCCAACTGCCCTCCTGATGATTTTCCCGACTTTTCTCTTAAAGAACGGGTAATGAGCAACTTATTAGACTTTTTCGATTGAGCAGCAAGCGACTCCTTTGACGATGGAATACTGCTGTTATGACTGTCTTTAGGCGTTTCATAAACAGCTAATCGTTCTTCCAAATAGACAATTCTTTCCTTTAACGTGACATTTTCTTTTGTTACCTCATCGAGCTGTGCGGTTAAGCTATCAATTTTTCCACTGATTGCTTGTAGCACTAAATTTATGTCTGAAACTTGCTCTTTCACCCATCGAAGATAATGTATATCAATGGAATGAGCAAATTTTTAATGAATTATTTTTAAATTAATTTCTTCTTGAAAGTTAAAATATTCTGTATCATCTACTTAGGGGTGCTGAGTAGTTACGAATATTGTCAAATATTTGATATCAAGCACTTAATAATCTATTTTATATAAACTCTATTACATTTATTGTCAATAGGACGTATATTAGCAATAATAACCTTAAACCTATATAACAAAAAAACTTCAGAAAATGAAGATTTTTATTTAGAGTTTTCTCATAATTCAACTTTTCTAAAATAAAAAACGCCTAATATAGTTGCTATTGACTCCAAAAACAGAGATGTTGTAAAAACGTTTTCCAATGGAGATAAATCGAGTAAAACAGACTACCCTAATTTTGTGATTGCCAATGATAAGATATATCTTACTGCTGAAAAATCATTATTTATAATGAATATTGATGGAACAAAATTATTTAGCAAGATATTTACTGATTTTGTTGGCCTCCCTGCTGTTGACAAGATAAATATTGAAGTATATGTAGTTATTGCTACAACTAGTTATTTAGAATGATGAAAGAAAGTTGATCTTTTAAGGCACATCAATAAAAAAAACGTCTAGGAAAAAAGAACTCAAATAATAACAGTAAAGTATCTATTTATGCTTAATTCAATATACTAATATTAAAAATGAAAAAAATGAAAAAAACCAACTTCTTACTTATTCTGGTAGCATTGACAATGAGTTCAATGGCTCAAACTATCTCAACTACTTGGCAGATAACAGCTGCGGCTAATTCTTATCTTGGAGAAGCCACCGGCGGCACTAATGCAGATAAATGTAGATCAATTTGTTATGGTGTATTGGGTACAACACCTGTGGTTGTAGTTGCTTCGCGCGTTGATGTCAATTTGATTCGTGTATTAAATGCTTCGGATGGAACTTTTTTACAAAATATGGATATTACTGGAGTGTCAGGAGGTTCGCATGCTGTTAGTGATCCTCAAATTACTGAAGACAATATTTTATTGTGTTCAAACTTAGCAGAAGGGTCAGCGAACGGCTTGTTTAAAGTTTATCAGTGGGATAATTTATCAGCTGTGCCAACTACAGCTATATCCTATCAATTAAGTTCTTCTGAGGGAAGTCGATATGGAGATAATATTACAGTTACAGGTAGAATATCCGATGGAACAGCAAAAGTGTATGCAGCCAGTAGTTATATAAAAACAACGGGTAATCTTCAAAAAATAGCACGTTGGTCGATGATTCCCGATATAGCAAATCCCGGCAAATACAAGTTTGATAGTGCTAATCCTACTATATCTTCAGCAATAGTAAATACTAATGACGCTTATCAATTTGTATCGTTATGTCCATTACCCAACGGAAAATTTCTTTATAAGGGAATAAAATCAGATATAATATTGTTAAACTCAGATTTGACTTTAGCTTCTCCTGCTTCTTCGTTCAATGAAGGAACTACTAACCAGACAGAAAAAACAGCAAGGTCTTTGAAATTTCTTAAAACAGTTGGGACATCGAGCTATGTTGCTTGTTACAATTACGGACCGATGGATGCCGGTCATACTAGAAATTTTGCGTATGTACTAAAATTTGATAATTACGATTTGTCAACTACTACTCAAATTTCAACACTCAAATCACCAAGTTTAGGAACAACTAAAAACGGTGGTGATAACGGAAGGGTATCTATTGAAAATTCTGCTGATGGTGATTTTATGTATGTATTGAGCACAAACAATGGCATTGGAAAATTCAAGATTAATGACTTGACAACTTCCGTCGAACAAGCCAATACTTTAGAGATTAAAGTAGTTAATTCAGTAGGAAGCGTAAAAGTTTTAGGTATAAATGCTTCGTCTATTTCACTTTTTAATTCATTAGGTCAGAAAGTGAAATCAGTAACTAATTCAAATGAGATGTTGACAGGAAACTTGAAAGGAGTCTATATTATCCAGGTTAAAGTCGCAGACCAAGTAGTTAAAACTGATAAAATAATAATCAGATAAAATAGCATTAATAATTGCTATTTTTACCAACAAATAAAGTAGCGGTACTTACATGTATCGCTACTTGTTATTTATAATATGTATCGTTTTATTTTGCATTTTTAAAAAGCGCAACAAACTGAATATAATATAATTAAAACCAATAATCAATATTTAACCAATCTCAAATGAAACAACTTCTTATTTTATCACTTTCAATATTTCTGTTTGCAAATACTTCGGCGCAAACGAAATTAGGTTACTCCTTGATTTTTAGTGATGAGTTTGATCAAACAACACTTGATGACTCAAAATGGAAACAAAGGTTACCTGGAGCTTCACGCGTTGATGGGTATAATTCAACCGATAATGCTTTTGTAAAAAATGGAAATTTAGTAATTACAGCGACTTATGATAGTTCAAGCAAGAAGTATTTCGGGGGAATGGTAGGTACTCAAGAAACATTTCAAACGACTTATGGCTATTTTGAAGCCTCCATTAAAATGCAGTTAAAAGAAGGTCATTGGCCGGCATTTTGGCTACAATCACCTGATATTCAAACCAATTGCGTGAGCAATCCATCAGTTTATGGAGTGGAAGTTGATATTGTTGAGTATTTACGACGAGAAGTGAATACAGTGCGACATACCCTGCATTGGGATGGCTATGGTAGCTGCCACAAATCCCAAGAAAATCCAAGAACAGTTGCAAATTCAGGTGTTGGGTATCACACTTATGCAGTGGAATGGACTCCAACCGAATACATTTTTTATGTTGATAATGTTGAAACTGTCAGAACACATGCTGCAGTCTCAAATAGAGATGAATATATGATTCTTAGTTTAGAACATGGTTCATGGGCGGGCAGTCTAACACCAGCGAACTGTCCTGATAGTGTGTTTTTTGATTATGTACGTGTTTACAAGAAAAATTCCAATGAAGTTAAATCATTAGTTACAAATTCCGTAAAAGTCTATCCTAACCCCACAAATTCAGATATAATTGTCAGTATTGATGATGCTGAAATGGTGGATGGAAAGATACGCATTTACAGTCTGGCAGGTATTTGTGTGGCACAATTCACTTGTCAGGGAACAAAAACAAGTCTGGATACAAAAAATCTAATTCCCGGATTGTATTTTATTAATATACCTACAAAGGAAGGGAAAATAGTCAAAGAATTTACTAAAAAAAGTATTGATTGACTTATTTCTTTAAAAACGGAATAATTATTATTTTCAATTGTAAGCGTCTGAATTTTAATCTGTATGTTTGGACTCAAATAACGTTTTGAAAATTAGCATTTTCCTATGAATTCTTAGGAAAATAATTACCTTACAATGTTTTTTGTGGAGTATCTTAGAATTGAAAATTGCCAATTAACCGGCAATATGTTAAATAACGTTTGGATTCTTTATATAAGAGTTTGATTTATCGAAAAAATCTCTACTATCTTGTTTTATAATTCTTTATCTAATAAAATTTGAAAACAATCACGTCATTAATTTTTAATTGGAAATTCAATTTGTCAGGCTTATTGAAAATTTCGTTATTTCTTCAATTATATTTATCTATCTTCCTATTTAAAGCCTCTGCTCAAGATATAGTAACTTATCTAGGTAGAGACTTATCAATTCCCAGATCAGGACAATTAACCGATGTGCTGGATCTCGGCAATGGTAAATATGCTATTATTGGAACTGATAATACCTTGGATTGGATTCCATTGGGAACACCAAGGTCCGAAATAAGTTTTCCGAACGATAAAATTGATAATGACTTAGGAACTGGGAAATATCCTTTTATTTTGATAATTGATACGGTTTTACATAATAA
The DNA here is from genome assembly GCA_038319215.1 of Bacteroidales bacterium. GTDB lineage: Bacteria > Bacteroidota > Bacteroidia > Bacteroidales > ML635J-15 > Bact-19. The sequence continues at coordinate 4,771 of JBBQCZ010000143.1, forward strand.
AAGTATTGAAAAAGTATTCTATGTAGAGAAAAATAAAATTGAGAATTTTCGTTTTATACGTCATACCGGTTATCCCGGAGTTGCATTGGGCGACTTGTATATAAGCGGGGATCGCGCCAGTTCCACTAAACCGGGATATTTCATTGGTAAATTAGATAAAAACATAGTTAGTGGCGACCCTACTACTTTTAGTTGGATATATAATGTTGGAGCTGCAGCTATGATGTTCACGCATCAGCCGTGGGATGTGGGTGGCGATGGGAAAGTAGTATTTGGTGAAGGAACAGCATTTTCAAATAGTTGGGCAGCCTTACGAAGATTAAAGGCAGATGGCACGTTGGATGTTGTTTCACATTGGAGAGTCCATTTTAAAGCTGATGGAACTGAAGTTGTCGATTCTATTGCTCCAACAGATGCAGTAAACAGTTGTTCATCAATGAAAATTGACGGTAGAGGTTGCATCCAATCTATGAATCTTGCTGATTATAACTTGATTTCATCTGATGGGAATGGTGGTTGGAAAAAAGGGAAATACCCTTTTGATATTTTTTTCAAAGGAGATATTAGTGGCACCTGGGATATATCAGGCCAAGGAGGGTACACTGGTTATCGAAAAGGGGCAAATCGTACAGGAGGAATTGGAAGTATTGCCATCGACAGAAGAAACAATGATATGTTTATCGGGTTTAATTTTCAATCAAAGTTACCCAGTGGACTGCCTGATTATGAACCGGCAGTAATGAAAATGGATCGCGAGGGAAGACTCGTATGGTGGTCGCGTATGTACACCGAATCAACAGACCCGGCCTGTGCCAATAAATCACAACTATTTACGTCACTACCTGACCAGTATGTAGATGGGTTGGCAATCGATTACAAAACAAATAATGTGGTAGTGAATGCTCGTTGTCATGGCAACGATTCAAAAAACTACTGGACGTCAAACAATGCATTCCAAAGATCATTTACCGGAACAAATGGTAATATACATCTTTCATGGTTAGGGAAACTTAAATTAGCAGATGGAGCATTTACTTCAGGAACTTATGTTGCCGGCTATAACTGGAAAGCGCCTACAGGCAAAAAATATACCGACCCAAATCTTGCCGGATGGCCAGATCATAACAATGGAGCGGTTAACGATTTAAATACAACTAAGCTAATACCTAACAAGTTAAAGGTTGATAATAATGGCGGAGTAACTGTGATTGGTTCTGGACAGCGTGTGGTAACAACCAAAAATGCCTACATGGAGCAAGATTCAATTTTTGACAGTGCAGCACCATGGACTGATTTTGTACGTATTTTTAATTCTGATTTCAGTAAAGTTAGCTATAGCTCGATTGTACATTCATCGTTTGTTCCGGGAGGACAATTTTACAATGGTGGAGATATTAATTTACAAGGAGTTGTACCATTGGCTAATGGTGCTTTGGTTGTAGGTTATAATAAAGCTGATCCTACAAATAATTTCGATGTCGATTGTAGAAATGTTCCTTTTGGCTGGGGAATGGATAATATAAACGGACCTACACCATTTTTAGCAAAACTCACTGGAGAAGTGGTAGTGAAACCTAATAACATCGTATTGCCGGCAAATCCAGCCGTGACAAGACCTAGCTCTACTTCGGGTGACAATATGTACACGAAAGGGAGTAGGCAAGTGTATCTGCCCGATGGCTCATCCATAGGTTATTTTGATACCAGCAATGCTAGTTCTTTACTTTGGAAGGTTGATTTGTTTAACGGTGATTCCATAGTGGGATTGCACCGAACCACTGCGTTGGTTAAATGGAATTCAGCCGGACGGAAGGAATGGTCTATTGACATGAATTATGGGTATGATGCGCCTGCGGGTCATGACCATCATTATCCGGTAATAGATAAACGTTTTGCTCCAAGTGGCCGTGTCAGTTTTTTGGATTTGGAATCAGACAGCGAAGGAAGTTTTTATCTTGCATTGGGTGTAATTGGAGGTCCGGATTCTATTGCAGGGCAACCTAAATTTCTATATCCTAAGAGTTATATGGCAACGGAACACGATAAGGGTATATGCGATTCCATACCTTGGCCTTGTTTTCTAAAAGGTGGAGATAAAAATAACTTGAAGCGAGTAACAACTCAAGTAATTTTGAAATACAACTCATCAGGTCGTTTTCAGTGGTCGAAAACTTTTGCTGGCGATGGATGGACAAATACATGGGGTGGAAATTCTTATGCAGGATATCTCGATTTATTGGTAAAGAACGATGAACTGTTGGCCATTTGGAACGTTTCTAGTGCCACGCCTTATGGAATAGGTAAAGTCAGATATGCCAAGGATGGTACGGAATCGGTAAAAGTAAACAATGGCAATGGCACTCCATCATCAGTTTTTAGAGGCTATACTCCTGGTGATTGGAGTAAAATGATTCATGCCGATGACAGAGTATTTGTATTGCGCAAGCATGCTGACGGTAATGGAACAAACTCAGCTGATTTAAATGGTAGGGTTATTTATGAAGGTATGGCCGTACAAGGTGGTAATAAGGTGAATGATAAAGTTAGAGATTTGTATATCTTTGAGTTAGATCCAGTAACCATGAAATGTTTTCCCAGATATACCCGCTTAGCTTTTTCGTATGGTTGGCCTACAGTGGAAGACTTTAATTTTGACTCGGATTTTTTGACAATCTGTGACCGGAAAAGTACTGTAGCTGGTAGAGCGAAGTTATATTTGTCGGGTTTATCTATGAAATCTCCTCAAAGACCAATTGGATATCAATGCTGGATAGATATTTCGGGATCAGAAACTGCTATGCCCATTCGCACCATTGTTTCTACTCGGTCTACGGCATCTAGTTCCGATTCTCAAATGCCTTTTGTGATAGGTCTTTTCGAAGGTTCGACGAATGTCAACAAGGATTTCAAGTTCGATGTGGGTTGTAGTGCTTATTTGGAAGATCAATTGTGGGATGCCAAAAAATTAACCCTTACAGAGGATCAATGCGCCGTAGACATGAATTTGGCTGCTAATTCAAACAGCGATGGTGATTTTTTCATGGCAATTGAAATGCAACACGAAAATTATAATCCACAAGTAAAAATAAACAATTCTGGTACGAGTTATCCTACTACAAACGGGCCGAAAACCTTGGTATTTAAAATGACCCCAACAGGTACTTTTTCGTACTTCGCACAAACCACAAAGAATACGTGTACGAGTATAACTCCCATTAGTCTTAACTTTGACAATTCAGGAAATCCAACCATTACCAATATGGCATCATGCCAACCTAACAAACAGTTGGAGTATGGAACATATAAATTACCAACAGACAGGTCGGGGTATGTTTTTTCTAAGTTAGACAAAAGTACCGCTGCATGGAGTTATGTAAATACTTTTCGATATACGAATATAGCCCCCAGTTACCTGGCACCAGGCATGTCTAGTCCTTTGAAATTTTGCGATGAAGCATATGTGCAAGATTTATTTGATGCTGCCAAGTTTGAAAAAAAAGCTACCATTCCACATTACTACAAACATGCATATTCACTTTCTGCCGATAGCCTGTCCCGAACAGGTGGCCCTATTGGTAGAGGTGAAGCACTTCAAAATGACTCGGTATATTATGCCGAACAATGGTGGATTGGTGATAGTATTATGTCAAAAAGAATACCTGTCACCGTTAAAATATTTAAAACACCAATTCTTAATAAAGCTGGAATTGCGAGCTATCCGCTTTGTCAGACATTAAACAATGATGGAAAAATTAAACTTTATGGTGCGACAGCCGATGAAGGAGTGGTCTATTGGGCAAAAGATAGAAATTTTTCAACTTACGAAGTTGGTGATACGGTTTATCACATACAGAGCCCAACAACTGAACCAATAAAAAAGTATTATTTTCAAGCTGTTAACGGAGGTAAATGTCAGAGTTCTATTGATTCCATTACAATTACCCTTATGCCATCGTTGAAGATGTCCAATGATACAATTTGTGGGGCAGGTAAGGTAACATTAAAAGCCAAGCCCATTCATTGGGTGAGGTCGGGCTCAGGAACATCTGTCATTCCAATAGAAGTGGCAGCAGCAGGTACCATAAAATGGTACGATGCTCAAGTGGGAGGAACTTTATTGCATACCGAAATAATTTCAGTAGGAGGGGAAAGCCAATATAAACCTATCCTTGCCGATGGAGAGCAGAAAAGTTATTGGGCAGAAGTTTCAGCAGGTATATGTGGCGCATACCAACGATACAAAGTGGATGCTTACTCTTTTGGTGCGGTCGTTACAACAAAAATTTCGAACGATACCATTATTTGTGGACAAGGATCTGTCATTTTAAAAGCAAGTTCTTCGAAACCATTAGCACAAGTGTCTTGGTATGCCGATGCCGCTTGCACTAATTTGCTGTTTCAGGGCGGAGAGCTCGAAGTGCCATCGAAAAATCCTTCATATAGCAGTACGTATTATGCAAAAGCCTCTTATAATGGCAGATGCGAGGGGAACACAATTCAAATTAAAGTAGAATGGCGTAAAAATGCCGAAATATCAAGTGTGGAGCACGATACTATTTGTGGAACAGGAGTGGCTACTTTAAAAGCAACGCCTATTGAAACTGCTCAAACCATTAACTGGTACACTAGTTTGAGTGGAGGTACTGCCATTGCTTCAGGAAATACGTTTACACCAACTGTTTCTAAAGATAGTATTTTCTACGCTGAAGCCGATAACGGAATTTGTGGTGTAAGTCCACGTGTTGCTGTTCGAGCGGTTGTTAAGAATTTGCCTTCACTTTCGGGTGTTTTGAGTAATTCAATACCGGAAACTAATGTAGTTGCCAAAGTAAATACGACTTATATTGATATTAAACCAGTTGTAAGCGGGATCGTAAATTCTTATTCACTGACTGGCACACTGCCTGTTGGCTTAACTTTTAACGCATCGACGGGGGAAATAAAAGGAACTCCAACTTCATTACATACATCAACTAATTATAGTTTAAATGCAATTAATAGTTGTGGTAACGTATCAATAAGTTTCACTATTACGGTTAATGACTTGCCTCCAACTACATTAGCATATAGTCCTACTATAATTATTGCCACTAAAGGTATAACCGTTATCAATGCAACGCCAACAGTTGCGGGCGGTGCGGTTATGGCTTACAGTATTTCTCCAACTCTGCCAACAGGAGTAATCATAAATAGCACAACTGGTGTTATCAGCGGCACTCCAACGGTTTTGCTTGCACAAACTCAATTTACAATTACAGCC
>JBBQCZ010000144.1:0-9819 GCA_038319215.1 Bacteroidales bacterium
CAGATAATGATAGCGTTTTCTTAACATTTACCTATGCTTACAAGAATCGCCTTGTGCAATTTTATAAAGACAGCTTGCTTGTTGAAATAAGTACTGACTGTGGTTTAAACTTTAACGAAGTTCTGTTCAGAGATGGAGGACAAACATTGGCGACAGTTTCTGTCGATGCAATGTCAACATTATTTAAGCCAATTGATGCAAATGAGTTTGATACAATAAATATTTCATTAGAAACTTATCGTGGTCAGGATGTTGTTATTCGTTTTAAAACTCTAAATGATGGCGGTTCTATTGTTTATATTGATGAAATTAGTGTGAAAGACTTATCTGTAAATGCAATTGAAAGCAATATCTCAATTGAATTATCACCTAGTATATATCCTAATCCTGCTCATTCTTATTTTTCAGTCGAAAATCCATTCGATGGGGATCGTATGAGAATATTGGATATTAGTGGAAAACTTATTCGAACAATCGAAATAAAGAAAGGCACAAATTTTATTAATACAAATGATATTTCTGCTGGAATTTATTTTTTAAACTTTAACAAATCTAGTAAAGTGCAGAAATTGATTTTGGAGTAAACTTGTTTTTACAGTGATATTTTGATTTATTTTAAAGACAAAGTGAAAATAAGTTTGCATTGCTTTTGGGAATTGCTTATTTTTACAATTAAACCAAAAATTGAAATTATGAAAAACCTTTCATTTTATTCCATCTTATTGTTTGCAGCGGCAGTTTCTGTGTTTAATTCCTGTAAAAAAGATGATGTTATTGCCCCAGAAATATACTTACTCGGGAATAGTGGACAATCTTTGGGTAATACCGATCAAGACACAATAGTGTTATTGTTTACAAAGTATACCGACCCAGGAGTTTTAGTTGAGGATAATGTAAGCAAGGTGGAAGATATTGTGGTCATTAATAACATTGAAGATGCGCTCGATATTACATCAGATGGATATTTAAGACGTGCCGAGGATGTAATAATTACTTATACTGCAACCGATGAGGCACTTAACGATTCGGAAATACATAGAAATGTATCCATCAAAAATATTTCTGAACCTTTTGCCGGGGTTTATTCAACTGGCAGAACTAGTATGTTTGTGGATTCAGAAACTACTTATAATTCTACAGTTTCAGTTGATACACGCATTCCTGGTAGAATAAATTTTCCCAAAGTTTATTCGCACATCGATACAGATGAAAGTGTGTATTTTAAACTTGCAGCAGATTTGTACAATCCTGGTTTGTCAACAGAATTTTCAAGTTTAATTGGCTACATGGGAACAACCACTGACAAAGAAGATCCATTTTTTAAGGATATGACTTATGTTGAAGGAATTGACACTGTTCTTAGTTTCAATTTGTTGATGATAAGTGCTCAATCTTTTACCGATGCGTTAGGAAATCAATACACAATTTCTGGGGTGTCAAATCCTGCTGATGCCAATTTGCCATATTCTAGAATTGAATATCTTAGTGGAACTAAAACAATTAAGCGGATAATTCTTGAACTTAACGTAACCAAAGATGGAGTTTATACAGATCGGGTTACAGAAATTTATGTTCCTCAATAATTTGTATTGAATTCAAACTTTACATACGGGTCTTCATTTGGTTGAAGACCCTTTTTTTGCATAAGTAAACTGATATAGCATAGTTATAAACTTTTTGTAAAAAATGAATAAAAGCAATAAAATCATATTATATTTGCGTTATAAATAATAATTTGTTATTTTTACACTTATTTTAATTTAATGTAATAATTATGAAAAGTTCACTAAGCATTATAATCCTAGTTTTTATTGCAGCTACAGCGATTTTTACATCTTGCGGACCAAAGGATATTACCGGACCCAAAATTTATTTATTGGATGCAGATGGCATTATTACTCAAAATCCAGATACAACAGTTTTACTTTATACAAAATATTCAGATCCTGGCGTAAGTGTAGAAGATAATGCTACACAGAATTCTCAGATTGTTTTAGTTAACGATAGTGCTGATGTTTTTACCGTTAGTACTACTGGTTATTTAAGAAGGGTGGAGGCAATAGTATTAACTTATACAGCTACAGACCTTGAAGGTAATTCTTCAACAAATGCCAGAAATATTAGAATAGCTAACATTTCTGAGCCTTTTATTGGTTCTTATGCAACTACTCGTAACACTTTTAATCTAAATGATGATACAGTTTATAATTCAACAATTTCTGTTGATTCTCGTATTCCTGGTAGATTAAGGTTTCCAAAGGTATATGCACATTCTTGGGCTGGACAAAAGACTTACTTTAAACTTAATGCTGATTTGTTTCACCCAAATTTGTCGAAGACTTTTTCTGAAACAATAGCTTATATGGGTACTTTGGATGATATTGAAAGACCTTTCTTTTCTGCTATGACTTATACTGAAGGTGTAGATTCAATTTTGTGCTTTACAATGTTGCGAATTGATGCTCAAGTATATTCAGATTCTTTAGGAAATCAGGTATATATTCAAGGTGTAACTCAACCTGTAACAGATTACCCTATGTCTCGCATCGAGTATTTAGGAGAATCTAAGACTATAAAAAGAATTGTTCTAGAATTAAATGTTACTAAAAATGATATAGTTGACAGAGTAACTGAAGTTTACATTCCTAACTAATATCTAACAGTTGTGCCCTAGGTTCCTTCCGGAAAACAAGGGTGAGCTGGGTACAGCGAACTAATATTAAACATTATTATAACAAGAAAATGGCGGTTTTTACCGCCATTTTTTGTTTTGTTCTATCACTATTTATTGGACAAATTGTGCATATTTCCAACTCATCCCTGTAAATTTCTAAAGAAATGGCATACATGCTAATTATTAGCTAACAGTTGTGCGCCCGTGTTCCTTCATAAAAACAAGGGTGCGCTGGGTAAAGCGAATTAATATTACACTTTTTCTTGTTTACTATACTTCTATACTACCTTTAAAAACAAATTCAGCAGGTCCAGTAAGTATTATATTTTGGAATATACCATTTGTAAACTCAAAACCGACTTCAAGATTCCCGCCTTTTGCTTGCAGTTTTATCGGACTTGACTTTTGTAATCCATCATGAAAAAGTGCAATTGCAGAAGCAACTGCGCCAGTTCCACAAGCTAGAGTTTCATCTTCTACTCCGCGCTCGAAAGTCGCAATCTTTATCGTTTTTTCTGACAATTCGATAAAATTCACATTTGTTCTATCAGGAGCAAATCTCGAATCGTTTGAAATTGATTTTCCTGTTGTTAAAACATTTATGGAATCGATATCTTCAACAAATTTTACAAAATGAGGAGAGCCTGTATCTAAAAAATACCCATCTGGAAATTCTGTAATAACTTTTACATCCAACATTGATAACGAAATTAAGTTGTCAGATACTTGAGCATGATGAACGCCATCAGTTGCATTGAACCGCATTTTTTTACCTGAAATTTTATTTCTATAAGCATAAAGCGCAATGCATCTGCCTCCGTTTCCACACATGCTCGCTTCTTTGCCGTCGGCATTGTAATATCTCATTTCGAAATCTGTTTCCGACGAGTTGTGTATCGACATTAAGCCATCAGCACCAATCCCAAATCGACGGTTGCACAATAATGATATTTGCTTTTCGTCTAAATTATGATGATTTGCTCGGCAGTCAATTATAATGAAATCATTGCCTGCACCTTGGTATTTCGAGAATTCGATTTTCATAAAATTATATTAAAACTCAATTTTTGGAAACCTTGGTTTTCCTTTATCTTTATTTTTGTGTAAAGTTAAACAAATTTTTTTTGGATTTAAAAATTACTCTACATATGAACGCAAATCAATTGTTATTTGGTATTATTTCATATTTAGAATTATTATAAATTTCAAGACAAACTTAAAAAACTCTAAAAATATTTTATAGTTAGTCTAAACTAACTATATTTGCAGCATGAAAACATTAATAGATATCGTTGCAAAATTATCCGAGCTTATCGTAGATGCTGAAGAAAATGCAAAGGAACAATTTAATTTGTCGAGCCTTACATCTACTCAAATGCATTATATTGAGGCTGTTAACTCATTAAATAATCCTAATATTACGGAGCTTGCAATTTTTTTAAACTTATCTAAACCAACTGTAAAAGTTGCAATAGACAAGTTTATCGAGAAAGATTATGTTTTTAAGGTTCGTTCAGATGAGGATCGTAGATCAGCTCATATTCATCTCAGCGAAAAAGGGAAACTCGTTAACCAGATGCATGATTATGCTCATAAGGTAATTGCAGAATCATTCAGTCGTAAGTTAAGCAGCGACGAAACAGAGACCCTTATTGGTTTGCTATTAAAAGTGTTATCAGACAAATAATTTTTTATTATAATGGTTAGTGTGCGCTAACTAAAACAATGATTTTATGAATATATCACAAGAAGACATGAATTTACAAGGACTTTCTCAAAAAGAAGCAGAAGCAAAACTTGTACAAGATGGTTTTAACGAATTGCCATCATCTAAACCAAAAGGGATTTTTCAAATTGCTATTGGAGTAGTAAAAGAGCCAATGTTTTTGCTTTTGGTGGCATGTGGAACGTTATATCTTGTTTTAGGCGACATCCAAGAAGGCTTAATGCTTCTGGGTTTTGTATTTGTAATAATGGGAATAGAGTTTTATCAGGAGAAAAAAACTGAGAAAGCTCTTGATGCGTTAAAAGATCTTGCTAGTCCAAAAGCTACAGTTATAAGAGATGGGGTAGAGACTAAAATACTTGGTAAGGAAGTCGTTAGTGGCGATTTTGTGATATTGCAGGAGGGCGACAGGGTACCTGCTGATGCGAAAGTGATTTTTAGTAATAATTTGCTAGCGGATGAATCTTTGCTTACCGGCGAACCTGTTCCTGTACGAAAAAGAGTTTGGGAAGATACTGATTCTACGTTTATTCCGGGTGGTGACGATATTCCTGTAGTTTATTCGGGCTCAATGATAGTACAAGGAAACGGAGTTGTGGTTGTACTTTCAACTGGGCTAAATACCGAAATCGGTAAAATTGGAAAAGCTCTCGATTCTGTTAAGGAAGAGCCAACTAAGTTAAAGCGTGAAATGGGGACTTTGGTTAAAAGACTCGCAATCATCGGTATTTTGCTATGTGTTTTAGTTATAGTAGTTTATTTTTTAACTCGTGGAGATTTACTTAAAGGTTTTCTAGCTGGAATAACTCTTGCCATGGCAATGTTGCCAGAAGAATTTCCAGTTGTGCTAACAATTTTTCTTGCATTAGGAGCTTGGCGTATTTCGAAGAAAAATGTTCTTACTCGTAAGCCTGCTGCAATTGAAACTCTTGGTTCGGCGACTGTTTTGTGTACTGATAAAACAGGAACCTTAACTCAGAACAAAATGACTGTTACTTGCATCTTCAATAAGAAAGATTTTTTTGATGTTAAGACTAGCGGTGTTTTGCCGGAAGAATTTCACGAAATAATAGAGTTTGGGATATTGTCAAGTCAAGCAAATCCTTTTGATCCTATGGAGAAGGCTATAATTAACGCAGGAGAATTATTTTTAAAGACTACTGAGCATATTCATCAGGATTGGCAAATGAAAAAGGAGTATCCACTATCCAAAGATTTGCTTGCAATGTCAAGGGTATTTTCGAATACAGGCACAAGCGAACAAATAATAGCTGCAAAAGGAGCCCCTGAAGCCATTTTTGATTTATGTCATCTTAGTAAAGCTAAAATTTCTGAGTATTCAAAAGCAATTGAAGATATGGCTTCGACGGGTTTAAGAGTTTTAGGCGTGTCTGTCGCGAAAATAAAACCAGGAGAATTGCCTCCAACTCAGCATGATTTCGATTTCGAATTTATTGGATTAATTGGTCTTGCTGATCCTGTACGGGAAAATGTTCCAGCTGCTGTGAAGGAATGTCATAAAGCTGGTATTCGCGTAATTATGATAACAGGGGATTATCCCGTAACAGCAATAAATATTGGAAAAACAATCGGAATCGATAATCCTGAAAATTGTATTTCAGGTCCCGAATTACAGCAAATGAGCGAAGATGAACTTTGCTTAAGAATACGCGATGTAAACATCTTTGCTAGAGTTGTTCCAGAGCAAAAGTTAAAAATTGTAAATGCACTTAAGCGAAATGGTGAAATTGTTGCAATGACTGGCGACGGTGTAAACGATGCTCCAGCATTAAAGGCAGCAAATATTGGTATCGCAATGGGAGAAAAAGGAACTGATGTGGCTCGAGAAGCTTCTTCACTTGTTTTGATGGATGATAATTTCTCGTCTATTGTTGGAGCTGTTAAAATGGGAAGAAGAATATTTGATAATTTGCAAAAAGCCTTGGCATATATTTTTGCAATTCATGTGCCGATTGCGGGATTGTCACTGATACCTGTATTCTTCGCAGATTTGCCGCTGATTTTATGGCCAGTTCATATTGTTTTTCTCGAATTGATTATCGATCCGGCATGTTCAATTATTTTTGAAGCCGAAAAGGCAGAATCAAATGTAATGTCTCGACCGCCAAAAGATATTAATGAGAAGTTCTTTAGCGGTAAAAAAATTCTTTTAAGTTGCATTCAAGGATTAGGAATATTGGCTATTTGTTTAGCGGTTTATTTTGTCGCATTGAAAGCTGGATACTCAGAAAAAGAAGTACGTACACTTAGCTTCGTATCTCTGATTGTTGCAAATATCGCAGTTATAATTTCGAATCGTTCATGGACTGCAAATGTTTTTAGAATTATTCTTTCTCCAAATAAAGCTGTTAAGTGGGTCGTTGGTGGTGCATTTCTATTCCTCATTCTGATATTGAATATTCAGTTCTTAATTGACCTTTTCCAATTTGAGAGAATCGGTGTGCTTGAGTTTATTGTATGCGCAGCAGCAGGATGTTTTAGTATTGTGTGGTTCGAGATTTACAAATTGGTGAAGAAAAACAGAAGTGTCGTAATTTAAAAATATAATTATTATGGCTAAAATACTAATTAGAGGAGAAGGTGTAATTGGCTCTATTTATGCTGCCAAGCTTATTAAATATAAATATGTATAGAAGATGCCAAAATGAAAACATTTTTAACAGTATTTATAATTCTTAACTTAACATTTGTTTGTCATGTAAAGCTAATTTCTACTGATATTAGTGCTAGTTTCTCTATTCCCATTGGCATAACGGAGAATAATAATGATTCTGATATTCATGAAGATATTTTTTTTGATAACAAACATTCAATATCAAATTTTCAAAAGTGTAGAAACAGAATAATAGCCAATAAAACATCTTTTACCTTAAGTTACTTTAACAGTATTTGGCGACCACCAGAATTCTAATAAATAGTTGTATCTTTTTAACGAATTAACTAGTTTATTCAAAGTATTAATCAAATATCAAAAATATTATATGAAAAAAATATTATATATCTGCCTCTTTGCAGTGGCTTTTAGTTTTGCAGCATGTGATAAAGATGAATGTTCTGTTTGTCACCAATGCGAATGTGTATGTGCTCCCGATTGCACTAAGTGTGAACCTAATGAATGTATTTGCTGATAATGTTGAATTTTTCCGGAATATCTTTCATTTCAAAGTTGGTGATAGCTATTCCGGTTTTTTATTATTAAACAGTGTCCATGAGAATTTAATCGAAATTGTATTAACTAGGTTGAGAAAGGCATTATTATGAAATATATAAAACTCTCAAAAACCAATTGCTATTTACTTGCATTAAGCGAAGGATATTTGCTTGTAGACACAGGTTACGAAGCTGATAAAGACAGGTTTTTTAAGTTGCTTAAATCGAATAATATAAAACCTCAGGAAATCAGATTTTTATTTCTTACACATCATCATGACGACCATTCGGGTTTACTAAATGATTTGATAGAGCAGAATCCAGAGATTAGAATAATTCTTTCGAAGGAAGCATCAAATTTTCTTACAAAAGGAGTTAATACTCTTGATTTTGGTGGAGCATGGTGTAATAAATCAATGAAGAAAGCTGCAGAATTTTATCACAAAATTAATAGAAAATGGAGCTTAAGTTTTCCACCTTATTTTGTGAGAGAAAATGATATTGTCTTATCAGAGGATAATTTTAGTCTGGGGCAAATTACAGGTAGAAAGCTAATTGTTTTAAAGTCACCGGGACATTCGACTGATGCTATTAGTCTGCTGGATGAGGACATGAATTTGTTTTGTGGGGATTCTGCAGCCAATTATTTAAGAATACTTGGAACATGTTATGCACCCCCGTTTATTACAGATTTTGAACAATTTTATTCAAGTTGGCAAAAGTTTATAGATATGGGAGTTAAAACGCTTTATCCTTCTCATGGCAAGCCTATTGACATTGCAAAGATTAAGAAGAATATTTATAAATTAAAATCTGAATGTTCAGGAGAATTTAAGTGGGATTAGAACAAATATTTCACAAAACAAAATATCATGAAAAGTAGAATTGAAAAAGAAGGAAATTTCTGGAACTGGTTTGCGAGTAAATACGACAAATTTATTAGCAATATACTTGGAAGTACGTATAAAAAGTTATTTGCAATTTTAAAAAATGATTTTAACAAAACCGATGATATTCTTGAAATTGCAACTGGAACAGGTCTAATAGCTTTTGAGATTTGCAATCACCTAAAGACAATCAAAGCAATGGATATTGCGCCAAACATGATCGGAATTGCTAAGCAAAAACAAGCAGAATTAAAAATTACAAATATTGAATTTGAAGTAGGAGATTCCTACAATCTTCACTATCAAGACCTATGCTTTGATAAAGTATTAGCTTCCAATGTCTTGCATTTACTATATGAACCAGAAAAAGCCCTTGCTGAAATTCATCGTGTTTTAAAACCAGATGGAAAAGCAATTTTACCAACATTTTGCCATGGACAGAATTTTAAAACAAAAATAATTTCTAAATTTATGAGTCTTTTTGCTTTTAGGGCTCAAAATAAATGGAGTAGAAAATCCTACGAAGAATTTGTTGCAAGTTGTGGGTTTAAGATTTTTAAATCTGAAATAATTACTGGGAAAATTGATTTGGTTTATTTGGTAGTAGAAAAGAGTTGATGAAGAAACTAAATGTTAGGGCAAAAGAATTTAAGTTAATAGTTTAGGCTTGCCTTTAACGAAATACGATAAAACCTAATCCATTTAGAAAAATATTATTAAATTTGTTAAGTCGAAATATTTTTATTGAAAAAGAAATACAACCCAATCGAAAATTATGAAAAGAGAAGAAAAACTTTACGAAGTACTTGGCGAATTGCTATAAATCCCGCGCGAGGATGGTTCGATAAAAAACTCACCTACCTTCGCGGGAGATTTAAGGTACTATATCAAAAATGTAACGAAGTTTTTTTTTGCTGTAATTTTAACTAGCTTTGCTGATAAAATCAAATCCAATAAGTATATGTCATTTAAATTCGAACCAACCGTAACCATAATGTTCAAACTGGTTTGTTTTTCTGTATTTATTTTGTGTTTTAATAATGTTAATTCTCAAACTAGTTCAGAAGATATTAAAAAGGATCTTATCCAAAATATTCGCATTGGGCAGTATGAAAAAGCGACTACAATTCTTGAAAGCAATATTGATTTTGTATGTAATGATACCACAGGATTGTTCGATGTTCTGGTAAGTCTGTATTTTTTCGAAAAAGAATGGCACAGCATCTTGAATATCTATTCTAAACATATTGTAAAAGCAAATGAAGATACAGCGATTCTTGTTTTATCAAGGTTTTATTCAAAATATCCTAATGAAAAGGTAATTTTAAATTCAAGTGTCAAAATAAAATATAAGCGTACTA
>JBBQCZ010000145.1:0-9798 GCA_038319215.1 Bacteroidales bacterium
GACACGACAGCCCTTTACAGTCTAATGTTGTTTTGATTTCCATAATTTATTTTTTTGAAATTAACGTTACAAAGATTGCTTGTTTTTTTGAATGTATGCTTGAAATTCATGATGATATAGTTCATGCTTTGGCTCACGTTCTAAACAGTAGAAAACATGATTTACATCATTGTTTTAAGCGTTAGATATCACACTATTATTTCGCATAACGCACAGAACTGAATCTTTAATGAATAAATATACTTGACTATCATTTTTTTTGAGTAGTTTTAGCCCCGAATTTATTTTTCACAATAGAAATCACAACATACCCTTAAATACTACGATATGCTCAATACAATAAAAAAAGAAGAATTTGTACGCAATAGTTGCACCCTGAACAAGGCAATTGCCGACTGTTTTGAGAAACTAACAGATGAAGAGATGATTTTGCTTGAAGAAAATCATGTGGTATTAACTTATAAAAAAGGGGAGAATCTTTGTAAACAAGGTACTTTAGCGTCACATATTATATTTATATGTTGTGGTTTAGTAAAGATTTACATGGAAAATGAAAATTCTTCATTGATATTGAAAGTTTTACCTTCAGGAAACATGATTGGGCTTACTGCACTACTTGATGGCTCACAAGTATTTAGATATTCAGCCTCAGCGTATCAGGAATGTCGCGTTAGATTGATAGATATAAATGTTTTTAAAAAGATTATTTTGCAAAATCCATATTTTGCAAAAGAAGTTATTAATATCTTGTGTGAAAATTTAATTCAAACTCAAACCCGGTTTTATTCATACACTCAGAAGCAATCGTATGGGAAACTTGCAGATACCCTGATCTGTTTATCCTGTAATATATTTAAATGTAGTGAATTTGAACTGAATCTGACAAGGAAAGAACTAGCAGAACTTACAGGATTAACTCCTGAAAGTGTCATTCGGATTTTATCAAAATTTAAAGCAGATAATTTAATTCAGATGAAAGGTAAAACTATAATAATAAATGACTTAGATAAGCTCAAACAGATTAGTGATTATGGATAACCAAATATTTCAGTGATTTATCCATTCTGACTTATCATCTTCAATGTTTTCTTATTAATAATAGAAATTTCTTTCCCTTGGATAGATATAATATCATCATCTTTAAACTCATTCAATACTCTACTCACACTTTCACGACTAGTATCTACTAAATTTGCAAGTTCAGATTGTGATATTGGCAAAATGAATGTGTCTGATTTGAAAATTTTATCAGAAAATTCAAGTAATGCATCTGCCATATTACCTCGGATTTGTTTTTGTGTACGGTTAGCACACCTTCGAAAGGATTCTAATTCGTTTTGACAAAGATCAATGATTATCTCATTGGAATATTCCCTATTTTCACTAAGTATCTTTTGAAAAATACTTAAATCGATAAAGCAAACTTCAGTATCAGTAACTGCTGTTACAGAATATTGATTGATTTTATCACCAAATGTAGTGGGGAGACCTAAATATGTGGGTGCTTTAACCAATCTTACAATTTGATCATGATAGGGACCCAATAAATGAATTTTAGCCAACCCTTTTCGTAAAAACACTACATTAGTCGAGAACATACCCTGTTTGATAATTGAATCTCCTTTTTTAAATCTCAGTTCTAAGTGATTTTCAGAGAGTTGATCAAAACTCTTATCACTTAACATGGAAGCAGCCTTCAGATTAAACGGACAATGTTTACAGTCGTTTTGCATAAATTGTTACTTGAATATTATTCCACAAATATAATCGATGTGATGCATATCACAAAATAATGAAACCTAATACACAGTTTTTATTTGAATATTTTGATTCAATGTACATATATTTGCAGAAAAATTTCTTTAATCAATAAAAACACTGAAGATGGAAAAGTCAAATGATTTATCGTTAGAACAAATGCAATCCCAGATTGATAAACTTAACAAAAAGGTTAGTAAGCTTGAAAATTCAAGAAAAGATCAACTTTCAATGGCAGTTGTATCGGGTGATTTTGATAAAATACTTGCAACAATGGTTATCTCTTTAGCAGCAGCAGCAATGGATACTCAAGTAAAACTTTTCTTTTCTTTTTGGTCATTGTCAGCCTTGCGCGATCCAAAGAAAAGTCCAAAAGGTAAAGATTTTATTTCCAAAATGTTCGGAATGATGCTTCCAACAGGAAAAGACAAATTAAAATTATCGAACATGAACATGAGTGGCATGGGACCAGTAATGATAAAAATGTTGATGAAAAAGAAAAACGTTATGTCATTGCAGGAAATGTTCAAACAGGCAGGAGAGCTAGGTATTGAAATCACAATTTGCGAAATGTCAATGGATTTAATGGGATTCAAGAAAGAAGAATTTATTGATTATCCAAATTTACGATTTGCAGGTGCTGCAACATTTGTTGCCGATGCTGGCGAAAGTGCAATGCAATTGTTTATTTAACCCCCAACCCAAAAGGGGAGTTAGGAAAGAAAACAAAATAGATTAAAATATTATAAACTTGGTCTTCAACTCCCCTTTAGGGGTTGGGGGTCGTAATAAAAAAATGATTATGTCAGTAGATTTAAAAACATTAAAATCAGATTTAGTAGTAGATGCACGTGGAACAGCTTGTCCTGGACCACTTTTGGCCGCAAAGAAAGCAATTGGAGATTTAGAATCAGGTGAAATCATGGAAATACTTTCGGCAGACGAAGGTACAAAAAATGATATTCCACGTTGGTGCGATAAAGTAGGTCACGAATATCTTGGTTTTTTTGACGAAGATAGCTTTAGTCGCTTATTTTTAATCAAAGAATAATTATAACAACCTTCTTCACAATGGAATACACATATTGTGTTCCATTGTGTTTGGTTATTTAATAATTAGTCATTAACCTCCTCTTTTCAATCGTAAATTGTAAATTGGTAAATCGTAAATGTACTTATGGCAACAATTTCAACAAATTTACCCCAAACCAAATCTCCAAAGATTTTGGTTTTTTCTACCGATAAAATCTCCGATCCAGGAATCGATCAGGCTGGATTAAGAAAGATTCATTATTCCCCATCTGTTTATGTTATTAATTTGCCGTGCTCTTCGGCTATCAAACCTAGATGGATATTACATGCATTGGAACAAGGATTTGATGGTGTTTTTATTGCTGCTGACGGTCACGAATGCTCTTTTAGTGCCAGATGTCCTGATCATACAAATACCATAGTTGAATCTTCTCAAGTTTTGATGAAAGAAAAAAATATTAACACCAGACGTGTCAGAATGGCTGCACTTTGTTCAGTTTGTGCTGAACCATTTGCAAGTCACATGGAAAACTTCAGTAAAATATTATCCGGAATTGAAGAAACCCCTAATACCCCTAACCCCTAAGGGGAAATTAAATAACTTCATTCTATTTAAATAAAATAATTATGGACAAGAAAAATATAATAGACGAAACTAATATTGTACCCCTTCAGGGGCTAGGGGCAAGCTCCCCTTCAGGGGCTGGGGGTAATTATGATGCATTAGTCGTTGGTGGCGGTATTGCAGGACAAGAAGCCGCTTTAAGCCTAGCCGATATGGGTCATCAGGTTTTACTTGTTGACAAAGCACTTTCCATTGGTGGAAAAATGATTCAGCTAAGTAAAGTTTTTCCAACACTCGACTGCGCAGCTTGTATTACTACTCCTAAGATGTCGGAAACTGCCCGTCATCCCAACATTACCTTAATGCTCAACAGTGAAATTGGGGCAATCAATAAAGTTGATGGAGATTTCAGCGTAGAAATTGAAAAAAAACCAAGATATATCATAGCCGAAGATTGTACCGGTTGTGCCGAATGTGAAGCGGTATGTCCTGAAGTAAGAAGTGACGATTATAATGCAAATTTAAATGGTCGCAAAGTAGCTTATATTCCTTACAATCTTGCAAATCCGCGAATAGCAACCATCGAACGTCTAGGTCATTCTGCTCCATGTATCAACGAATGTCCTGGAGGTGTTAAACCTTACGGTTATATTTCATTAGTACGTAACGGGCAATATGAAGAAGCCATGAAGCTTCATCTCGAAGATATACCATTTCCTGGAAGTTTAGGTCGAGCATGTTATGCACCATGCCAGAATGCTTGTACGCGAAGTGAATTAGAAGGTGCTGTTGATATTCGTAAGACAAAACGATTCTTTGCCGAATGGTATTACGAAAAATATCCTGAAGCTCCTGCCGTAGAAATTAAAAATAAAACAGGAAAGAAAATTGCTGTCATCGGTTCTGGTCCTGCTGGAATTACTGCTGCATATCATTTGGCTTTAAAAGGTCATACAGTAACTATATTTGAAGCGGCTCCTGCTGCTGGTGGAATGTTACGTCTTGCTTTGCCTGAATATCGTGCACCAAAAAATGTAGTAGATCGCGATTTACAAAATATCACCGTACTTGGTGTTGAAATAGAAGTAAATAAAAAAATAACCGACCTGAAAGCCTTGAAAGCTGAAGGTTATGATGCTGTTTTTGTTTCGGTGGGAACACATGATGCAGTAACTTCGAAAACAGAAGGTTCTGATTTAAAAGGTATTGTTGATTGTCTTGAATTCCTTCGCGAAGCCAATATTGGTAAAAAAGAAGACTTGACCGGAAAACGTGTAATGGTAATTGGTGGTGGTAATACCGCTATAGATGCTGCACGTACTTCCTTGCGTTTGGGCGCTGAAAAAGTAATCGTTGTGTATCGTCGTAGTCGTGAGGAAATGCCATGTTTTGCACCTGAAATTCACGAAGCTGAAGAAGAAGGAGTAGAAATTATGATTCTTCGCAATCCAGTGAAATACATGGGCGAAAACGGTCAGATTAAACAAGTTCAGTTGGTGAAAATGAAATTGGGCGAAAAAGATGCCAGTGGTCGTCGTAGTCCAGAAGCGGTTAAAGGTTCGGAATATATCGAAAATGTGGACTATGTAATCGAAGCAATCGGTTTGAAACCATCCACAAAACCATTTGTTGGTCAGGTAGATTTGAATAAAAACGGAACCATTATAGCCGACAAGAAAACACTTCAAACTTCAGTAGAATATATTTTTGCAGGTGGTGATACCGTTACCGGAGCAACAACTTTGATTGAAGCTGCTGGTCAAGGTAAAAAAGCTGCTTTCTACATGGATAAATATCTACGTGGACTGAATATGCTTGACTTTGAAGATGGCGATAAATTGCCTGCAATTGAAAAAACTGCTATTATCAACAACTATAAAGGAGGTATTAAACCGGTTGTTCCAAGTGCCATGATGCCATTGGCGCAACGTGCAAGAAGTTGGGAAGAAGTAGAACAAACCTATACCGAAGCTGAAGTTAAAGCCAATACCGAACGTTGTATGGATTGTAGCAATTGCCGCGAATGTCATCAATGTGTAACCGCTTGTCCTTCGAATGCTATTGATTTTAAACAAAAAACTCAGACAGTAAATACAAATGTAAAATCGGTAGTTGTTACTACAGGTTATGAATTGTTCAAACCCGAAGGTAAACCACAATACGGTTATAAGAAATATGCAAACGTCATTGATTCCATGCAAATGGATCGTCTGATTGCACCTACACGCCCGTACAACAATGTACTTCGTCCGGGCGATGGAAAAGCTCCTGAGAATATTGCCTACGTACTTTGCACAGGATCGCGCGATTCGGCCATCGAGAATACAGGTTGCGGTGCCGATTGTGCCAATAATCCAATTTGTTCTCAAATTTGCTGTATGTATTCCATCAAACAGGCTCAATTGCTGATGGGTGCATTGCCAATGGCTGATATCACTATTTATTATATTGATATCCGTGCTTTTGGTAAAGGATACGAAGAGTTTTTCGAAGAATCGAGATCAATGGGAGTGAAATTCGTAAAAGGAAAAGTGGCGAAAATTCGTGAAAACGAAAATGGAAGCGGTGATTTGATATTGCGGTACGAAGATACTTTGAAAGGCGTTGTAAAAGAAGCAAAACACGATGTGGTAGTACTTTCGGTGGGTGTTGTTCCAAATAAACATGTGCCTGAAATGTTCAAAAATCAGATTTTAGAGCTTGACGCATTCAACTTTGTGAAACAAACCGACGAATTGATCAGTCCTTCGTTGACAAGTATTGAAGGTGTTTTTGTTGCAGGAGCTGCTTCTGGACCTAAAGATATTCCAGATTCAATTTTATCAGCTGGTTGTGCTGCTACTGAAGTGGATGCATATCTTTCTAGGAACAAAGAGCAAGGAACAAAGATAAAAGACATAAAAACCAAAGAGTTTAATCTGGCGAACTAAAAGTTAAAGATAAAAGAACATAGAGTAAGATTTTTTAGTCTTTCGTCTTTGCTCTTTCATCTAAAAATCTAAGAAAAAATGAAAGAAAGAATAGGTGTATATATTTGTCACTGCGGAGGAAATATTTCCGATTACGTAGATGTTGAAGAGTTGAGCAAGATGTTTCACAAAGAAGAAAATGTGGTAATAGCTAAAGATGTAATGTTTGCGTGTGCCGATTCCAATCAGAAAGACATGGTGCAGGATATTCAGGATAACAAACTGGATGCTATGGTAGTATGTTCATGTTCGCCAAAACTTCACTTGCACACTTTCCGAAGTGTTGCAGTTCGTGCAGGATTGAATCCGTCGAACTATGTTCAGGTAAATATCCGTGAACAATGTTCGTGGCCACACAGCGATCGTCCTCGTGAAGCAACTGTAAAAGCAGCTGGTTTAATCCGTGCTGGTATCAACCGCGTTTCTTTTTCCGAATCCTTGGAAGATATCCAACTTACCGTAAAGAAAGCAGTGTTGGTAATTGGTGCCGGAGTTGCAGGAATGAAAGCCGCTATCGATTTGGCCAAATCTGGAAATGAAGTTTTCTTAGTAGAAAAAGATTTCTTTGTAGGAGGACGCATTGCTCAAAAAGAGAAACTTTTTGTTACAGGTCAAAGTGGAAAGCAAATTGTAGCTTCATTGTACGAAGAAATAAAGAAACAAACTAATATTACTGTTTTCACAGGAACAACTATCGAGAAAGTTTCAGGTAGTTTAGGGAATTTCCACATCGATTTAAAAGTGAAACCACGCTATATCAATGGAAAAGCTGATATCAAAGCAGTGAAACGTGCCATGGAAGAATGTCCGGTAGAAGTACCAGATGCCTTTAATCTAGGACTTACAAAAAGAAAAGCGATTTATAAAAATTACCCAGAGGCTTTGCCAGATGTTCCAGTTGTAGAAGCTGAATTGTTGAAAAACGAAACCGATTTTATTGGAAAATTTGCATCTACACTCAATCTAAACCAACAGGAAGAAACCATCTCGCTAATTGTTGGATCTGTTTTGGTAACTACTGGTTACGAAAATTATCAACCAAAAGAAGGTGAGTTCGGTTACAAAACCATCGATAATGTAGTTACATTACCTGAATTGAATCGCTTAATGGAACTCAATCCAGAAAAATTGATTCATAACGGTAAAGAAATAAAAAGTGTAGCTTTCATATATTGTGTAGGAAGTCGTCAGAAAAAAGGTGAGAACCCTTATTGTTCTCGTCAGTGCTGTACTTCCACTATTTATACTTCGTTACAACTTAAGGAAAAATACAAAGAAATGCAGACTTACCATGTTTATCGTGATATTCGTACCTACGGTAAACAGGAAGTTTTGTATACTCAATCGTCGAAACAAGGTGATTTATACTTCAAATATGAAGATAAACCGAAAGATATTCCGGTAGTTGAAAAAGTTGGAAAATCGACCATTGTTAAAGTAAAAGACTCACTTACAGCACGTAGAGATTTAGAAATAGAAGCCGATTTAGTAGTTTTAGTAACTGGGATGGTAGCTCGCGAAGATTCGACTCATATTTCTGAATTATTTAAAATTCCTATTGGTCGCGATCGTTTCTTTAACGAAATTCACCCAAAACTAAAACCAGTCGAAACTGTAATTAAAGGAGTTTACATTGGCGGAACTTGTCAGGGACCAAAAAATGTAAGCGAATCGGTTCAGTCGTCATTGGCAGGAGCTTCAAAAATAACAGCTTTATTGAAAAGTGGAACTGTTATGGTCGATCCAATCATTGCTCGTGTTGACACTGATGCTTGTACTTGGTGCAATAAATGTGCTGATGTATGCGATTATGGTGCTTTGAAAGTAATTGACTTGAATGGCAAGAAAGTAGCTGCAGTTAACAAAGCAGTTTGTACTGGTTGCGGAATTTGCGCTCCTGTTTGTCCTGAAAATGCTATCGAAATAGCTCAATATACCGATCAAGGAATTGAATCAATGATAGATGGTTTTATGTTAGAGGTGGAAATCAAAGAAAAAGAAGGAAACCTTGAAGAAGTTGAAGAAGAAGGCAAAGTAGGTATGAAAGAATATCCACAGGTTTGGAGAGAAATTCTCGCTGGAATGACCAACGAGAAAAATACAATTCCTCAAATTGTCGAAAATTCAAAACTTCCTGGCGAATTGGTTACTTTCCATTTAATGACGATGAATCGTTATGCTGTGGTCGTTCCGGCCGGAATGGATGAGAAGGAAGAATATTTTTATTATAAAGTGAAATAGAACAAAGAGTAAAGAACAAAGAGTAAAGAACAAAGAACCAAGAATTAAGACGAAGATTGTCTTTATTCTTTGTTCTTTGCTCTAAAAAATCTAAATAAAATGTCAAGAGTAAATCCAAAATTTGCAACTGAATTAAAAAAATATGGGTCGGACGACTTCAATGCTTGTTTCAATTGTGGAAACTGCACGGCAACCTGTTCGCTTTCGACTACTGATAGCTCATTTCCGCGCGAAATGATTCGATACACAACATTAGGATTGGAAGATGATATTAAAGCATCGCTCAAACCTTGGGAGTGTTACTACTGTGGCGAATGTAGTACTGAATGTCCGCGCGATGCCAAACCGGGTGAATTGATGATGTCGCTACGAAGGTGGCTAACTGCTCAGTATGATTGGACTGGCCTATCCGGATTATTGTATAAATCTTTAACATTAAGTCTAGCTGCTTTTATCATCACATTTGTGGGTGTTATTGCCTTTGCCATGTCGGTAGGTTTTGAATTAGAAAAAATGATCCATTTCGGACACTTGTTCGAAGGCATTGCTATCGGAACAATTGGCTTGGTGATTTTAATGCCCAATATTGTTCGTATGTGGTATTTCACTATTCTGAAACCAAAAGTGAAAGTGCCGTTTATGAAATATGTGAAAAGCATGGGTGAATTATTTATTCACATGTTTACCCAGAAACGTGCATTGGGCTGCGACGATAATCAATTCCGTTGGTTCGAGCACTTTATTTTAGTTATCGGTTATTTGTCATTGTTATTCACAACCGTAGCACTCGATTGGTTTGGAACTGAAAACATGTTCGTAATTGTATTAGGCTATGTAATGAGTGCCATCGTGTTTGTGGTAACAGTTGACTTTGTTAGAGGCCGTATTAAAGCTCAAAAAGAAGTAAGCAAACATTCTCAACCTTCGGATATTTTCTTTGTAGTTTGGTTGTTTTTAATGGGCTTAACAGCTTTTATGGTTCGCTTGTTTATCGATTTGGATATTCTTGAAATGAACAAATGGTTATACATTTTCCACTTAACGGTGTTGGTTCAGTGGGCATTAATCATCGTTCCTTTTGGTAAATGGACCCATTTCTTGTATCGCTCCTTTGCTATGTATTTTGCAAAACTGAAAGAATAATATAAAGACAAAAGAATAAAGATTAAAGAACAAAGACAATGAGTATAATCCATTGCATAAAAAATCAATAGGTTTCCGCTTGTGTTTATA
>JBBQCZ010000146.1:0-9570 GCA_038319215.1 Bacteroidales bacterium
GGCACAAAAGTTATAATGACTATTCACGATTTGAACTTTTTGGGAGAGAAAAATAGTAGCAAAGCAAAAGATCGCCTATCAAAGTTGCAAGAGAGAGTTAACAATGCTACCGAAATCTGTTTTATTTCAGAGTTTTCAAAAAATTCAGCTTTAGAAAATCTTGATTTAAAAAATAAACCCAGCCACGTTATATATAATGGTGTAAAAACCTTAGAATCGGGCAATCAAAAAACTGAAAATTATAAATTTTTCTTCTCTATTGGAGTTTTAAAAAGAAAGAAAAATTTCCATGTACTAATTTCGCTTATGAAGTTTTTTCCTGATTACAAATTAATTATTGCAGGAGATAAAAAAGGCAGCTATTATAAGGAGATGGTAAAGCAAATTAAGTCCGATAAATTAAGCGACCAAATTATCTTCCTAGGATTAATTTCGGAAGAAGAAAAGGCACGACTTTATAAAAACTGTTCTGCATTTTTGTTTCCTTCATTATTTGAAGGATTTGGACTTCCGGTAATCGAAGCAATGAGAAATGGGGTTCCGGTTTTCATCTCGAACTTATCCAGTCTGCCAGAGATTGGAGCAGAACACGCATTTTATTTTGATAACTTTGAAGCCGAATCGATGTATAACACAATAAAAGATGGGATAAATCAATTCAATATTGACTCGTCAATGAAACAAAAACAAATTGTGTATGCAAATAACTTCAGTTGGGAGAAAAATGTGAAATCATACATTGAACTTTATAACGAAATTCTCGAATTAAAAACCATAGAATAACAAAATTACAACAGCCATGACCAAAACGAAACATAAGCCAAAGTTAAAATCGGGACATGCACCTGGCACAGCATTTTTCACTGGACATAAGAAAATGGATCAAGTTGAGATTTCGGTACTTAAATTTAATGAAGAGGAATTTTCAGAATTTAATTGTCCTGATGTAAAAACGCTTCTTCCACACCTTACCAAAACAGATAATGTTGTTTGGGTAAACGTAATAGGACTTCATGACGAAAAAACAATTGAAGAAATTTGTTTGCATCTTAAAGTTCATAAACTTACAATTGAAGACATTTTAAATGTTGGGCAAAGACCAAAACTTGAAGAGCACAAAGACTATCTTCATATAGTTGTAAAAATGCTGATGGGGGGCACAACCCCTGACACTTTGGATATTGAACAACTAAGTTTTATCCTTACTGATAATATTTTAGTTACTTTTCAGGAAAAGATTGGCGACGTGTTCGACCCAATAAGAAAAAGAATTAGAGAAGCTAAAGGTTTAATACGCAAAAAAAAATCGGATTATTTTCAATATATTGTGCTAGATGCTGTTGTCGATTATTATTTTTTCATTCTAGAGCAATTTGGCGAAAACCTTGAGGACATTGAGAACTCACTTATTAATAACCCACAGAAATCAGATTTAAATAAAATTCATATAATTAAACGCGAGGCAATTGAACTAAGAAGGGCAATATATCCAATGCGCGAGTTAGTAAATAGTCTCGGAAATTTGGATGATAAAATAATGTCAGCCGAGACAAAAGTATATATTCGTGATTTGTACGACCATACTATTCAGACGATTGAAACTGTTGAAATATTTCGCGAAACGGCTGTTGGACTTTTAGATCTTTACATGAACATTGCATCTAATAAAATGAATGAAATAATGAAGGTCCTAACAATAGTTTCATCAATTTTTATCCCACTTACTTTTGTTGCTGGCGTTTACGGAATGAACTTTCACAATATGCCTGAACTTCGTTTAAAATATGGTTATTATATGATTTTGGGCTTAATGATAATGGTTTTTATAGGGATGATTATGTTTTTCAAAAGAAAAAGATGGTTGTAAATTCATTTCCTTATTAATTACCGAGTCTATACCCTACCCCTTTAACGGTTACAATTGCTTCATCGCCAAGTTTTTCACGTAACTTCCGTATATGGACATCTATCGTTCTATCTCCAACAAATGCATCGCCCCAAACTTTATCATAAATTTCATCTCTAGTAAAAACTTTTCCTGGTGTTGATGCTAAAAGCTCGAGTAGATTAAATTCCTTGCGCGGCAATAATATTTGTTCATTTCCATGAGTGACAATAAATTTTTCTCTGTCAATTACTAGGTTGTTTATTGTCAACAAATCCTCCGCAGCATTAACCTGACTATTAGCTGTATTTCTTCTAATTAAAGACTCAACCCTTTTTATTAACAGTTTAGGATTAATTGGTTTCACAACAAAATCGTCAGCTCCCGAATCAAAACCAGCAATTTGAGAATAATCTTCTCCGCGTGCAGATAAAAACATCTTCATTCCAGTAACTTCGTTTCTAATTTCATGAAGCTTTTCACAAACTTGAATGCCATCCATTCCATTCATCATAATGTCGAGAATTATTACCGAAGGATTATTTTGTTTTGCCAAACTAATAGCATCTACACCATTTGTAGCAGTATAAACAATGAAATTCTCTTTCTTAAAATTGTATTCCAGAAATTCCAAAATATCTTCGTCATCATCTACAATTAAAACTGAATTAACTTTCATTATTATTTAAATATTGTTACACCACAATTTTAATAAGAATACAATAAGTAAAACTAAATTTCATATTAAGTAATTATTAATTGTTTTAAATAAATTGGATTTTCACTTAACAATTAGATAACTTTTTAATATTATTCTCTTAAATACTATACGGATTTTTCATAATTTCTTTGCATTAGAAAATAAAATTTATAAACCGTAAAAATTTAGAGTTATGAAAAAAGCAATTTATTTTTTGATGATGTTCGCTGCAACGGCAGTAGTTATGAATTCTTGTAAAGAGAAACCAATTATTGAACCAGAACCAACAGAAATCACAGTTAGTACTAATATTACTACTAATACAACGTGGGAAACCGGTAAGACTTACATTTTAGGAGGAAGAATTTCAGTAGTTTCTGGTGTAACATTAACAATTGAACCAGGTGTAATTATTAAAGGTGAGGCTGGTACTGGGTCAAACGCAACAGCACTTATTATTGCCAGAGGTGCAACTATTGATGCCGAAGGCACAGCTGCTCAGCCAATAATCTTCACAACAATAGCCGACGAAATTGAACCAGGAGAAATTGCAAGTCCAAACCTTGATCCAACATTAAATGGTCTTTGGGGTGGATTGATAGTTTTAGGTAATGCTCCAATCTCTGCAACAAGCGACGCAATGCAAATTGAGGGTATTCCTGCATCAGACCAAAATGGCCTATATGGTGGAACAAATGCTGCCGACAATTCTGGAATTATAAAATATGTTTCGATCCGACATGGTGGTGCAAATATTGGTGAAGGAAACGAAATCAATGGATTGACTCTTGGTGGAGTTGGCTCAGGAACTACAATCGAAAATATTGAAATCGTTGCGAATCAAGATGACGGGATTGAATTCTTTGGTGGAACAGTAAATGTAAAAAATCTTCTTGTTTGGAATTCCGGAGATGATGGAGTTGACACCGACCAAGCTTGGGCAGGAACTCTTGATAATTTTATTGTAATAGCAGGTTCGGCAACTGATCACACTTTGGAAATTGATGGTCCAGAAGGTTCAATGATTGCAGGACATACAGTTAAAAACGGAACAATTAAAGGTAGTGCATCTGCAGAACTCGGTGATTTTCGTTCTGCAGCCAGAGGAAGTTTTCAGAATATTTATTTCTTCAACTTCCCCGATCCTGCTTCAAATGATGGAAGAGGAGACCTTTCTTTATCAGGAGCTGAAAGTATCGCAAACTTTGCTTCAGGAGTTTTAAGTTTCAGCAACCTGCAAATTACTTTAGCCACAGGCGTTGAACTTACTTCAGTATTTAAAGAAGGAACTGATGCTAATTCTACAAGCGTTGCCAGCGGAGCTAACACGGTCGGCGCTGATGCTTCTAAATTTTCAACATGGAGCTGGGCTTCAGCAAATGGCGAACTTACAGGTTTTTAATACAACTCATTTAATAGTATTGAACTCGCAGGTGTTTTGCCTGCGGGTTTTGTAGTTTATGAACTTTAAAACAAATAATTAAAATGTACAAAAAAGTATTTTTCTCGTTGGGTTTGGTTTTCCTTTTAACAACAGGCATTATTGCTCAGGATAGTTATGTAAGAGGGACTGTTTATGATTCTTCTAACGGAGATTTATTACCAGGAGTTGCGGTTGTAGTAGCAGGAACAGTTATTGGCACAACAACCGACCTTGACGGGAAGTTTAATTTGAAACTTGATCCCGGCACTTACAACCTTCATCTTAGTTTCATTTCTTATGAAGTTTATAAAATTGAAAGCCTTGCAGTTCCTGCCGGACAAGTTGTTGTTCTCGAGGATATACAAATGAAAGAAGAAGGCTTTATTCTTTCAGAAGTTACTGTCGCTGCAAAAGAAATTAGAAATACTGACAATTCTCTTATTGCAATGAAAAGAAACTCAGTAAACATGATTGATGGAATTTCATCATCAAGTTTCAAAAAAATCGGAGATTCGGATGCTGCTTCTTCCATGAAAAGAGTTCCTGGAGTCTCGATATCAGATGGAAAATACATTTTTGTTCGTGGACTTGGAGATAGATACACAAAAACAATTTTAAATGGAGTTGAAATTCCGGGCCTAGATCCTGATAGGAATACAATACAAATGGATATGTTTCCAACAAATATCATTGACAACATAATAGTAAATAAAACTTTTAGTGCCGAATTACCTGCCGATTTTACAGGAGGAATTGTAAATATAGAAGTTAAAGACTTTCCCGATTCGAAGCAAGCAAACATTTCACTTAGTGCCGGATACAATCCAGAGTCACACTTTAATTCTGATTACCTAACTTACGAAGGTGGCAAAACAGATTTTTTAGGCTTTGATGACGGGACAAGAGCAATTCCGGCAACAGAAAACATTCCTCAATTTGCGCAGGTGATTGGAAATCCTGACGGCGAAAAAGGACAAAGATATAAAGAAATCCTCAATAGTTTTAACCCAATACTTGCCGCAAAAAGAGAATGTAATTTTATGGATTACAGTTTTGCCGGTAATTATGGGAATCAATTGGTGAAAAATAAACACACTATAGGTTATAACTACGCTGTTTCATACAAAAGCAATTCCGATTATTATGAAAATGCAGAATATGGAAGATATGGCCTTAGTGGCGACAAATCTGTAACAGAACTTGACAGAAGGGAATACCAAATCGGAGATTTTGGAACTCAATCTGTACTTTTAAGCGGGTTGGCAGGTTTTGCAATAAAAACAAAATCGTCAAAATATCGCGTAAATCTTATGCATTTACAAAATGGTGAATCAAAAGCTGGAATATTCGATTTTTACAAGACAAGCCTAGGCACAAACTTCAGCGGATTTCAACACAGTCTGGATTACAGTCAGCGTGGCTTAACCAACATTATTATAGAAGGCAAACACAACATTAATAATTCTGAATGGGATATAATATGGAAACTTTCTCCTACCCTGTCAACAATTAATGACCCTGACATAAGGTTTACAAGATACGAAGACAGAGAAGGCGTTTACACAATAAGTACAGAATCGGGTTTTCCAGAAAGAATATGGCGCGAACTAAAAGAATACAATGTTTCAGGACTTACTCAAGTATCACACGAATATAAATTTTTTAATCGCAAGGCAAAATTAAACTTCGGTGGAGCCTATACTTTTAAGCAGCGCGATTTTATCATTCGAAATTTTGCAATTAACGTTCGCGATTTAAACTTAACTGGCGACCCAAACGAAATTTTTGCACCAGAAAATCTTTGGCCAATGGATGGTATCCTTACAGCAGGGACTACATACGAAGTGCCATTTATTCCTGTAAATCCAAATCAATTTTCGTCAAATATAAATAATTCGGCGATATATGTATCTACAGAATTTAGTCCAATCACATTGCTAAAAGCGATAATTGGCGTAAGATTAGAAAGATATATTCAAAGATATACTGGACGAGATCAGCTTGGATACAATATCCTTGATAATGATGTAGTATTAAGAAATCTCGATTTCTTTCCTACACTAAACCTGATATATAATTTGACAGAAAAGCAAAACATAAGGATATCAGCATCAAAAACTATTGCAAGGCCATCATTTAAAGAGCTTTCTTACGCCGAAATATTTGATCCAATTTCTGGTCGCACATTTATTGGCGGTTTATTCCGTGATGCTAACGACCTTGCTGGAGTCGAGTATTGGGATGGAAACCTAGTAAGTACCGATATTTACAATTTCGATTTACGTTGGGAGATATTTCAACAAAATGCACAAATGATTTCAGTAAGCGGGTTTTACAAAAAGTTTATCAATCCTATTGAAATTGTACAATTTGCGACACAAGCAGGCTCATTCCAGCCCCGTAATGTGGGTGACGGAGCAGTTCTGGGTATTGAAACTGAATTACGACAGAATCTCGGTTTTATAGGAAGTGTTTTTAACAAGTTTTCAATAACAGCTAACTTTACTTACACAAAATCGAGAATTGAATTAAGCAAAACAGAATACGATTCAAGAGGTGAAAATGCAAGAGATGGACAGGTTATTGGAAATTATCGCGACATGTCAGGCCAAGCACCATATATTATTAATGGAGGAATTTCATACAAAGGAGAAACAAACTTCTGGGAAAATTTTGAAGCCGGACTATACTATAATGTTCAAGGGCAAACACTTCTCTATGCAGGAATAGCCGATCGTCCAGATATTTATTCAAAACCTTTCCATAGTCTCAATTTCAATTCAAATTTTAATGTTGGCAGCAGCAAAAAACTACAAATAGGGATAAAAGTTGATAATATTTTAAACAGCAAGCAGGAAACAGTTTATAAAGCATTTGAAGCTCAAGATCAGTATTTTTCAAGATTATCTGCTGGTAGAGTTTTTCAAATTAAATTAAATTATTCTTTCGTAAAATAAGACTTAACATAAACTTAACATAGATGTAATTTTAGCTTAACTTTTATCTAGACAAAAGGCTGTATTTTTGTTTTGTAATTAAAATGATTATTAAAATTTAAAAATAGATATTATGAAAAGTTTATTATCAGTAGTTTTTGTTTTTGCAGTTCTATTCGCAAGTGCCGGAAATATCAATGAATTAAAAAAAGATGGTAATAATAAATCTGCTGAATCAACAAATATCACAATAAGTGGAAAAATAGTTGATTCAATGTCGAAAGAAGCCTTGGTTGGGGTAAAAATAAGTATTGAAAATTCAGATGTAACAGTTTACACCGATTTTGAAGGAAATTTCCAGTTCTCCGTGCCTCAATCTACATCATTAAACAATCTAAAGGTTTCATACATTTCTTATGAAGAAAAAACTTTAAACCTTTCTTCAGTTGAAACCAATGAAATTGAAATAAATCCAATTTTTTAATAAAAAGAAATTACTTAAAAAATGGTATCTGACAAATAATCAGATACTATTTTTTATTAAACATATTTAAAAATGAGAATAACATTACTGCTTGCATTAACACTATCGAGTTACTTACTATTTTCGCAGGAAATAAGAGAAGACGGTCTTTGTTATTATAAGGGAGAACTGTTTACTGGAACTTTTAACGAACACTATCCTGACGGAACTACTTTAAAATCAACACTTATTGTAAAAAACGGACAGCCGCACGGCAAATCTTATCAATATTACCCATCAGGAAATCTGAAAGAATTAAGATCATATCGTTACGCTCAAAAAAACGGTAAATGGCTTAAGTACAACGAAAATCAAGTCTTGATTTCGTCAGCATATTATAAAAAGAACTTAAAACACAGCAATTGGAAAGTGTGGGATGATAATGGCGTTCTGCGCTATGACATGCACTACAAAAATGGAGAGAAAACTGGAACCTGGAAAATGTACAACGAAAAAGGAGAATTGACTGAAGAAAAGAAGTACTAAAATTGGCTTACTAAAATTAAGTGTGAGTGCACAGTAATATGGTAGCAATCAAAAATTCCTTAGTCAATTTTTTGTCAATAATCTAAATCATTTTTCACTACATTTGCTTCTCAAATTCAATTTTATGAAAAATGTACTAATTCTTTTTTGTCTTTGCTGCTTAATTTTGCTAAACACGAATTTAGTTTTAGCTCAAAGAGTATTCCTCCCTAAGAAAGTAAAGAAAACAGAATTTGCAGCTATACTCGATTCGGCAAATGTGAGCGGAGCTATTCTAGTTTGGGATTTTTATGGCGCAACATACTACTCCAACGACTTTAAACACTGCAAAAAAGGCTATCTTCCCGCTTCAACTTTTAAAATTGCAAATTCAATTATCGGACTAGAAACCGGTTTAATACAAGACGAGAACACAATGTTTTATTGGGATGGCGAACCTCGTAAACTTGACATTTGGAATCAGGACTTAAATTTTCATGATGCTTTTCATGCTTCATGCGTACCTTGCTATCAGGAACTCGCCAGAAATATAGGTGCGGATAAAATGAATGAATATTTGAATAAGCTTAATTATGGGAAAATGAAAGTTGACTCAACAAATATTGATAAATTTTGGCTAGAAGGCGAATCGAGAATTACTCAATTTGAACAAGTTGACTTTTTGCAACGCTTTTGGGATTATGATTTAGGGATTTCGGACAGTACTACCAACATTATGAAGCAACTGATGATTATTGAACAGTTTGAGTATGAAACCTTGCGTGGTAAAACAGGATGGGTAATGCGGGATGGAAATAATACTGGCTGGTTTGTGGGATATCACGAGGATGAAGAAGGCGTAATATTTTTTGCCACCAATATTCAGCCCAATGAAGGTTTTAACATGGATAAATTCGCTGAAGTAAGAAAAGAAATCACGAAAAAAGCAATAAAACTGATTTTGAATGGACCAAGGAACTATTATGGCCCTATTGAATAAGTTTTATTTATTGCTAAATTCAGATATAAACTAACGCCAATACAGTTTTACTCGTCCTCGTCCCTGTTTAAAAGTTTGTCAGCGTCACGCTGAAATCTTGCGAGAAGATCAACAGAAAAAGAATTTAAAATTTTAGATTCTGACTCATCAATACCATTTGCAGCTTTAGCAATAACTTGCATTGCATCCATAAATTCCACATAAATTGGTGATGGTCCGTAGCTATGACAATAATCTATCACCTTAGTATAAATACTGTCAACTGGTGGTTTTTTAGTTTCTTCATATTCGAACGACCAGATAACATCTTCGCCCATAGCATGATTGCTAAAGAAATTATGCAATGCATTTTTTTCTTCAGCCTGAATTACACCATCTGCCATTGCGACAGCATATAGCAATTCGCCAAGTACTTCGTAAAGTTTTTCTTCTCTTTTCATAATATTTATTTATCAGCTATTTTTTTATTTATAAATAATCAATTATAATTCCGAAATCGTAAAGAAATTATTTTTTATATTGAAATGCAATATACGGTTTTTTAATTCCTTCATACCCAGAACTCCATCTATCTCAAACAATTCATTTTTACTTGACGGACAAGTGGACACATTTTCCAGTACGAGATTTTGACCTCC
>JBBQCZ010000147.1:0-9544 GCA_038319215.1 Bacteroidales bacterium
ATTTTGTCAACGGCCCCCTAACAGTGGCTAAAGCTAATGCCGAGCAGCGTACCCTGTGGATGCTTAAACGGTGTTTGAAGGTAACGGAATTTTATGTAATTTAGTGCAAGATAATCGGCACTAGCTCTAGCCTCGAACGTTGGTGGCAACCGTAGGACCACCCCGCAACAAGCGACATTAAAGAAGAATAATTAGTCCTTCTTTTTCTTCCGCTTTGACTTTTTGAAGAAACTCTTTTTATTTTCTGCATCCGCTTTGCGACCTTCGTCAATTTCCCAATCGTCCCAACGCCTTGCGTGACGAATTTTGCTTCTTGTAATAAAGTAATGCGACTTGCATTCAAAATTCCAGTTTCCAATAGACGGAGAGAGCGAAACGGTTTTTCCTTCAAAACGAAGTTCCCAATCTGTTGGCGAAAGCGGTGTAACAACTTTGTTTCCGCAACCGCAGACACACAAGTGGACAGCCGTTCTATATTCAACAGAGATGTAAAGGACATCTTGTTCAGGACTGTCTGGAATGTACACAACGAACTTATGCTGAATTGTCTTCATTAAGCAATTTATTTGTGTTGATTAAAAATAAGCTATTGTGTTCGTTTTTTATGTCTTGGTAAAAACCACTTAACTTTTTCCACTTCACGACAGCAAACATGGCATTAAGACAATTTAAGTCCGCAATCTGAATGTTGTTATATTCATTTTCGTCCGACTCAAACGAACCAATTCGTGAATCCAAATGATCGCTTTTTTCTGATGAACCAACTGTAACACGAACAGCTCCATTCAGACAATCATTAGTTTTGTTCACGCCAATGCCGACATCAATAAATATAACGCCCATTTTCAAAAACGCTTTCGTAAGATTGTACCGAACTTCGTTTTTGTCAATGCTAATAAAAACGTAGTTGAAATCCTTTAATTCATTTACATTTTCAAGTGTTACGTACTTCGTATGTACCTTTATTCCTGTGTGCATATTGGAATAAATTCCGTAGTAATAATCTACTTTTTGTATTCCGTTCTCTGTTTCGAGTTTTTCACTTGAAACAGCACCGGGAGAACGAAAAGCATTATGAAGTTGAAAAACATCAGCATCAAAAATGTGTATCTCTTTAACAGGTGTTTTTGCAACTTGGTCAAGAATATAAGAACCAGTTCCGCCTAATCCGATGATGGCAATTTTTTGATTTTCAAACTTGCGATTTAAAAACTCAATTCCTGCTCGAGAAGAATTAGTGTCAGGATATTTAAAGACGTTTGTATCATTCATGACTTGTATTTTCATTTAAAACTTTTTTAAAAGGTTTTGTTGTTGCTGTGCTATCAATCGCTTTTGCGTTAATACTTAGTATTTCTGCATACGTTCTGATTTTTTCATAATAGTTCGGATAATTCCCCGACAATGGCTTGCTTGAAAAATAATGCGTAGCCCAAAGTTCGTTTGTTAGTTGCTGTTTATTGGAATTATTGATTATTGAGTCAAGCGGTTGCCCATTAGCATTGCAAGACGTTTCACCGTTAAAAGAAATTGTGTGGTCAGGTGGTGTTGAAATTTTTGTTGGACTTGCATAATTTAATACGCAAATCAACATTCCTAACGCTACGCTTTTTGAGGGAGTAACATAAGGGATTTGGCGGACAACCAAGTGTCCGCCTTTTACCTCTATGTCGTAACCCTCTTCTTGCAGACGATTTAAGTCTGGATTAAGATTTATCAGTTGCTGTTGCATTGAATATCATTTTATGTTTAACAAATACTTCTTGACCCGCAAACATTGACCCTTCAGGATTTTGTTTTGGACCATCTTCGTAAGCAACGGTGTAAACCATTGTTGGTTTATCTATGTACTGCCCAAATGCGAGAACAATCACTTCTTTGAAGCTGATTTTTTGTTTCGTCCACTTGTGCGGTGTACCGTTTACCACAATGATTACTTCTTTCACTTTTGAATAGAAGTGTTCTATCTCAGGACGAGCAAGGTTTACTTGCTTATCATCAGGAATCGTTTCATCTTCCCACGGTTTTTTAACCGCAAGAAAAATTTCATCATCAATTGGGATGTTTCCCAGTTTTTGGATTTCAGCACCTGTAATGTATTGCTGACTCCATTCATACTTCTTACCATTTATGGTAAGTTCCAAAACACGGTTTCCGTGTTCACCTTTCGGATTTTTGTCTTTGTTTTCTGACATTGCTTAAAAATTTATTTGTTCAACCTATCTACTAAAACCGTTACTATATTATCTTTGCGTAACAGAACTCAATTACACTACTAAAACCATTACTAACGGTTTTTGGTAGTTAAGGTGTACCAAAACAAAAAATGAACAATAGTCAGGACTTAAATAGCGAACCAACAGAAAACCTTTGGGAATATATCCATTGGAAGGATGAACCTGACTATGTTGAAACAGCAAAAGAAGCATTTCGTGTTTTTACGTTCCGTTTTCAATTAGATCTTCAAAAGAAACTTATACCAATATGTAAAAATTGGGGATATGACGAACAGGTCGCAAGTGAAATAGCTTATGAAACTTTTGCTCGTGTTTGGAAATATCCAAACTTTGACCTTTCAAAATCAAAACAAAAAGATTACCAGAAAGCAATCACATTTTACCTTTATGGTATTGCTAAACGACTTTTAGCTGATTACAAGAAAAGTGAAACAGAAGAACCAAATCCATTTACAGGTGACGAAGAAATAATTCGTGATTTTCCTGATATAGAAATGTTAGAGGCAGGAAAGGAACGAAAAGCACAATTACAAAAATTGTATGAACTTCTAAATGAGGCTCTGTCCAAACTTTCACCAAAGCATAAGATAATTTACCTCACGTACAAGCAATACGAATCAATAACAAAAGAAGGCTTTAATTTGCCGAGAAAATTAACGAAGAAGTTACAAGACGAACTTGACCTAACGCAAAACAGTATTCGTGTTTACAAGAAAGAAGCAATTAATACAGTTAATACACATATAAAAATATATGGCTCAAAATAAAAAACATATTGCACCAGAGAACATAACCGAATGGTTATCTTCTACGGGTTTCCTTTTTCCGAGGAACGAAGTTGAGCTCGAAAGGTTTGAAAAACTATATGGTGATGTTGATTTCGGCTTAACAGGGAAAGAGATTGACCCTGATAAAATCATCAATGGCACTTACAAAGAAACAAAAAATGTAAAAATGCCCACTGACATCAAACTGGAAGAAATCAATCCCTATCGCATGGCGGCTCGCAATGGCAGCAGTTTGCCCAAACACATTATGGACAAAATCAAGAAAAACCAAAGCAAACCAAAAGATGATTCAAGCGGGTCGGAAAACACAGATAATTAAGTTAGCGGAATATATTGCTAATGAGTTTTCAGACAAGAATCTTACGTTACTTAATAAGATTGCCAAGTTTGAAAGTGTTCCTATTCATTATGACAACTATGAAGATGCTTTTGACGGAATGTTGTTATATGATTCAGAAAACAAAGACTTTCACATTCACATAAACATTGACAACGAGAATAAGCAAAATTCTAAACGTGGCCGATTTACACTTGCTCATGAACTTGGACATTTTTTCTTGGACGAACATCGCTTGGGTCTAAAATACGGTTTACTTGAACCACACGCTTCCTTTCATAACATCAATCAAAAATTGCCAATTGAATTAGAAGCAGACTATTTTGCGAGTTGCTTACTAATGCCTAAAGAAAAATTCAAAAACTTTTCCACTGAACACAAAAAACTGACAGGAAATAAAAAGTTTTCATTTGATACAATTATTGGACTTTCAAATAGCTTTCAAACAAGTGTATTATCAACTCTTATTCGATTTGGAGAAGTTGGCACACACGAAATATTTGCTGTCATTTCTAAAGACAATGTTGCTAAGTGGTTTGTAAGGAGTTCCGACTTTCCAGATTGGAGTTTTAAATTCAAAGTAGGTGGCACTACACCGCAGACGACAGTTGCAGGCGAATATTTCACTAAAACGAACAGCAAGTTCACAAGTGTGGAATTGCTATCAGCAGATGATTGGTTTTATACATATACAAACGATAAAAGAGCAGACAGACAAATGTATGAACAATGTTATTATTCCGACAGCTATGGCTACGTAATCAGCCTTGTGTGGTTTGACTAAACTAAAAAGATAAACGACACTGAAAACAAAGACCTATATTACACGAGAGACAAGAACGGCAGCCACCAACAGCACCTACAAAAAATTGGCGGTTCAGTGGTTAAACCTGCCTGTCCGGCAGGCAGGTGAAGCTCTGTGCTTAGTATCAAGTTTTGTGCTGGCAGACAGTTTAGTGCTTCGAAATCGCCAACTTCTTGTAGCTGCAAACCGTTACCCACCATAATAAAAAAGAGACAGCGACAACGAACAGACACAGAATAACGAAAATTAAAACAAGTAATAATAATCAATTAAAAAAAGAGGACAAATGCGACACAAAAAATTACAATTAAGTGCCTTACTCTTGTTAGGCTTAGGCCTGACAGGACTGCAGGCACAAACCATGTATGTAAAGCAAAGCAGCGGCACACAAACCGCTTATGCTTTAAGTAACGTACGAAAGATGACATTCGCCTCGGGGAATGTTACAGTTCAGAAAACCGACAATACCACAGGTGTATATGCACTGAGCGGTATGAAGTACCTGAGCTTTATAGACTTTACAACCGGCATTAACGAACCACAAATGGCGGCAGGCAATACTTTGCTTACCTACCCAAGCCCTGTAGCCGATATGCTGACCATTGATTTAACAGGAAAAGCAAACGAAGTTGGAATTATAAGCATTCTATCACTTAAGCAATAGAACTATAAATTAGAAAGCCGAAACATTAATTTTGTTTCGGCTTTTATTTATTTAGATTCTGATTCTATTTATTATTTGATAAGATTTTTCTGAGTTTTAGAAACATTTTAAAATTCTATTAGAGCAATAAAAAAATGATTCTCCATAGTTGGACACCTATTATATATTAACTGATTTTTAATAAAGAAAGATCGCATTTAAATTGTATGAAAGCAGAATGCATATGATTTGTGCTGAATATAATCGAAGAATCTCGATAGGCGAGGGGATAAGGGCTTTACTAAATCGGGGCTTCTCCTCAGCAACGGATGCATTTCTTCGCCTTGGCGAAAAACTCAATGTGGCACCTCAGCCACCTACTTTGGTCTTTTTGTATGAAATTTGTACATGGCGTATCATTCTGCAGAATCAAATTGAGATATTACTATACTTTAATAATAATAAAACTAAAGTTTCTTAATAATATTATTCATTTCATCTTTGGTTAAACCAAGCTTATATTCAACCATTCTCAACATATCTTCTTCTGAACCTTCTTTGGTTTTTAAATCCTCATTAGTTAGTTTGGGATATTTTAAATGGAGCTTTTTTTTAAGCTCTTTCCAGTTTATTTCAATAAACATTATTTTCATCTTGTTTAGTATTTAATTCGAAGATTTTATTTGAATATAAAGTATTGTAATATAGATGATGTTTAAATGTTTTAAACTCATTAATAATTAAATATTAAAAAACGATGTTGAATTCTTAGTTTTCACAAGTCATCAACATCATTATAAGAAACCTAAATTAGAATACGAGACAATCAAGTTCGCATTTTAATTTGCTTCTAATACCGCATATCGAGTATATTTCCAAAAACTATATGGTTCTAATATTTCTAACGATGCTATATTGTTACCATTCTTTACCCATTTATAAGATTCTTCAGGATGATTGGTAATTAATTTTGCATTTTGTGTTCCTACAGCAATAGACGTAATTTCCCACAAATCTATGTTGTTAAAAGATTCATTAGAAACCTTTGTATTTACAGATGTACTACGACCCAAACCTAAAAAACCATCACTTTGAACTATAATGTTTTTACTTTTTAATTCTTTATAACTACCTACGATGTAGTAAGCTCTATTAAACTGTATTTGTTCGTTTTTAATAATAATCCCTTGGATTTTAATTTTCAAATCCATGGTGTCAATCTTCTGATTTAACTGTGATACTTCAATGTTTCTATTTACCAATTGCAGTTTTAAATCAGCAATACTATTATCACTTTCATTAATTTGTAATGTTAGTTTATCTAATTTTTTCTGCAGTTGAGTTGATTGCATTCCAGAATTCACTAGTTTACGATTTATTTTAGCTATTTGTTTTTTGTTTTGGTCGAGGTAATAATTTAAGATTTTAATATTTTCAATAATTCTATTTTTTGAATCCATTGAAAGATTATTATCAGCATTATCAGTATTAAGTAACGTGATGTAACCTTCTTTCTGTTTAATACTATCAAGAATAGACTCTATTTCATTAAATGAACCAATGTAATTATCAATGACTGACAAATTATTGGTTTGTGTTAATAAAAACTGTGACTGCTCATTTTCTAGTTCTGTTATTATTTTACGATTTGCAAAATGATAAAAAAGTAAAATGACTAATGACAATACCAACAAAGCTAGACTTCCGTTAAAAAGCCAATTCGTTTTACGTGTATCTTGATTATTGTCTTTTGATTCATTAATAAATTGATCGGATGTTTTCATAGTATATTTTTTAGTTATCAGTAAATATTTACTTTACAAAAGTGGCTTTGTTTATGAAGGAAAGCATTACATTATTTTATAATTGATTTATATTATTCTCACATTAAATAAAAAAGCCGCTTAACAATAAAATAGCTAAACGGCTTTTTTTTAGATGTAAAAAAAAAGGTTATAAATTTGCAAATATTTTATG
The DNA here is from genome assembly GCA_038319215.1 of Bacteroidales bacterium. GTDB lineage: Bacteria > Bacteroidota > Bacteroidia > Bacteroidales > ML635J-15 > Bact-19. The sequence goes on from JBBQCZ010000147.1 coordinate 6,788, forward strand.
CAATTCCTCTTTTGTTTTACCAAGCTTGATTTGAATTTTTCCCATCATTTCATCCCATTTACCTTCAGTAAACATTAAGTCATTGTCGGTTAAGACTGCAAATTTTTGTTTTAATTTGCCTTTTTGCTCATTCCAATTACCTTTTACTTCTGTTGTGTTCATTTTATTATTTTTTAAAGTGTGAATAATTTATTAGTATACAAAGATCGATAATATAATAGAAAATAATATTATATAACATTTAGAATAAGTTGCATAATTCATAGCATTTAAGTTGATATCCTACATGAACAACTAAGAATGTAATGATCATCAATGTTAATAATTGCGCTAAAATAGAAGAGCCTACTGAATTAATTAATACATGAATTATGTAATATATTTTTATAATGCTGTAATGTTCTTTTAAATTTAATGAATTAATTTTATGTTTAATGTTTCAGACAATTTAATACTGTGAAAAGCCAAATGTTTTAACAAATAAGAAATCAAGTATGGCTAATATTAAAAATCATATAACAACCACTAAAGAAGAAATTATAATGAATACAATCACCACAAAAGATAACACACAAATCTACTATAAAGATTGGGGTTTGGGAAGGCCTATCGTTTTCAGTCATGGCTGGCCGCTTAATTCAGATGCGTGGGAATCGCAAATGGGTTTTCTTGCAACTAACGGTTATCGCTGCATTGCTCATGATCGTCGTGGTCATGGCCGATCCAGCCAGCCTTGGAATGGTAATGATATGAATACTTATGCGGACGATCTGGCGAAACTAATAGATACGCTTGATTTAAAGAATGCAACCTTAATCGGACATTCTACCGGAGGAGGAGAAGTCGCCCGTTATATTGGTCGTCACGGCACGTCACGTATTAAGAGTGTTGTATTGATGGGTTCTGTGACACCCTTGATGTTAAAGACAGAAACTAATTCCGAAGGATTGCCAATTGAAAAGTTTAATGAAATCCGAAAAGGTGTTTATGCTGACCGCTCACAGTTTTTTATGGATCTGACTACCCCTTTTTTCGGTGCAAATCGCGACGGACATAAGGTGAGTAAAGGCATGCGCGATGCATTCTGGTTTCAGGGAATGCAGGGAGGTCTAAAAAACGAAATTGATTGCATTAAGGCTTTTTCAGAAACAGATTTTACAGAAGATTTAAAGAAATTTGATGTTCCAACGCTCATTATTCATGGGGATGACGATCAGATTGTACCTATTACAAACACCGCTATGCTATCATCAAAACTTATTAAAAATGCAAAACTAAAAATTTATTCTGGTGGCTCACATGGTTTGGCCGACACACATAAGGATCAGCTCAACGACGACTTGCTTGACTTCCTTAAAGCTTAGGTTAATCATAAGTCTAAAAAAAATATGGAAAAGCATACAGTAAAAATTGTATCAATTAATAAGGTTACACATGATGTTATAAGAATCGTAACAACGAAACCTGTTGGTTACAAATTTATTCCAGGACAAGCTACAGAGGTTGCCATCAATAAAAAGGGCTGGCTTGAAGAAAAAAGACCTTTCACTTTCACATGTCTGCCCGATGATGATTATCTGGAGTTTATAATTAAAACGTATCCAAAGCATAAGGGTGTGACCAATGAGTTACTAAATATGAAAAAGAATGATGAGTTGATTTTACATGAAGTGTTTGGAGCCATCTCTTATACTAAAGAAGGGGTATTCATAGCAGGTGGTGCAGGAGTAACACCTGCTATTGCCATCTTCAGGAATCTCAATGCAAAAAAAATCATTGGCAACAATAAGTTGGTATTTGCCAATAAAACTACTGTCGATATTATACTTGAAAAGGAGTTTAAGGAAATGTTGGGTGATGCTTTCATCAATATTTTATCTGAAGAGGAGCTGGATGATTATCATTTTGGGAATGTAACTGAAAAATTTCTGAAAGCGACTGTTAATGTATTCCATCAGCAGTTTTATTTATGCGGTCCTCCGCCAATGATGGAGGCCGTTAATAAGCAATTAGAAAACATGGACGTTATTGAAAGTTCAATTACGCAAGAAGCAATATAGCGGAATAAAATCAGAAAAAAATACTGCTAAGATTATGGATATAGGGAAAAAGGGTAAATCCTTATACAAAGCCCGTATAGATAGCGGGAGATAAACTGAGCTATTATCAATCAATAATAATTTAAAACGAAAAAATTATGGCAATAAAAAAAGTTTGGCTTGATGAAAGTAATGATGAATGTATTTCCTGCGGACTATGCGAATCAACATGCCCGGAAGTATTTGAAGTTCCTGATAAAATGATTGTAAAAAACAATATCAATTTTGATGAGTTTAATGTCGCGATAAGAGAAGCCGTCGACAGTTGTCCTACAAACGTTATTAAAATTGAAGAGTCCTAAACGAAAAAACGTCAAATAACTCATATAAAACCTATGAATACAACAAAACGGTGGTATGCATATATCCTTATTACTGTCGTCAGTTTCTCTGTACTATAATTTTTTAGCCATGAGATAAGAATTTTAACAATTAAACCTGTTAGCATTCAATAAAAGTTAAGGAAGTTATGCAAGTCTCGCTCAAGGTTTACATCTGCGAGCATTTGAATATTTAGAAATTGATTCTGCATATTTGTACACCTAAAATAAGATACTCGCAACTATCAGTCTATCAAAGATATCACGTCGATGTCTGCGATTTAATCTATATGCAAATTCATCGAGATAATTCTGAAGGTACATTCCTTTAATCTTGT
>JBBQCZ010000148.1:0-9455 GCA_038319215.1 Bacteroidales bacterium
AGTAGATGGACCGAAATCGGATTTGTTGCTAGTTCACAAAAAGACAGACTATACGCAGAATTTAGAGGTGCCATAAATGATATTTTCGGCAAATTGAATTTAAATAGAAATTCTTTAGAAATCAGTAACTTCAACTCGAAAGTTGAAAACATGAAAGACACTGGTTCTGCTGGATCTCTAAGCCGCGAAAGAAGTAAAGTTCTTCAGAGAATACAAGAATTAAATTCAGAAATTCTTCAGATAGAAAACAATATGGGATTTTTCTCTTCAGGATCGGAGAATATTATCAAAGATTTTGCAAAGAAAATTGAAAGAGCTCAAGAAGAAATAAAAACTTTGAAAGAAAAGAAAAAATCTATTGACCTTGCAGAAAGGGAACTTAAAAAGAAAGAAGAAAATAATGAACAAACAGATTAAAAACTTTGCTTTTACTTTATTACTTACTTTATTAAGCATTACGGCTTTCTCACAAAGCGGAGCTATAAAAGGATTCGTGTATGACAAAGATAATGGAGAACCATGTGCTTATGCAAACGTTTCTATTCTTGGCACAGGCTATGGCGCTGCAACAGATGGAAACGGGTACTTTACTATCCCAAAAATGCCCGACGGTGATTATACTGTAGTAATTACTTATGTAAGCTATGATAGTGTTGCTGAACCTTTTGCAATATCGAACGGTAAGATTTATTCAAAGAATTATTATCTTTCAAAAGCTGCATTTGTACTTGACGAAGCTGTTGTTTCGGCTGAAAGAGAAGAAATGCGTACACAAACCAGAATTTCGATAGTAAAAGTATCGCCATCACAAATTAAGCAATTGCCATCAATAGGTAGTGAACCAGATATCGCACAATATATGCAAGTTGTTCCTGGAGTAACATTCACTGGCGACCAAGGAGGTCAACTATATATTAGAGGTGGGTCAAATATTCAAAATTTAGTTTTGCTTGATGGAATGACGATCTATAATCCATTTCACTCTATTGGTTTATTTTCGGTATTCGACTCTGATATTATTAGAAATGCCGATATTTACACTGGTGGTTTTAACTCAGAATATGGAGGAAGAATATCTTCGGTAATGGATATTTCTATGCGCGATGGAAACCCAAATAGGTTTGCAGGGAAAATATCGGGAAGCACATTCGGTACAAAATTAATGGTTGAAGGGCCATTAGTTAAATATAAAGAAGGAAAGTCAAGCTTGTCATATATTTTATCGGGGAAGACCTCATTTTTAGAAAAATCCTCGAAATATTTTTACAAATACATTAACGATGGTGCAGGACTTCCATTTAATTACACAGATTTATATGGAAAAGTTTCGTTAAACTCACCAGATGGTAGCAGAGTTAATCTTTTTGGATTCAAATTTTCTGACAATGTAAGTTATCAAGGCCTTAGTAATTTAGGCTGGGACTCTTATGGTTTAGGAGCTAATGTTTCATTAGTGCCAGCAGGTTCAACCGTAATGATAAAGGCTAACTTATCATATTCAGATTACAATATTAATTTGCAAACATTGGATAACTTACCTAGTTCAAGTGGTATTAAAGGTTTTAATTTCGGACTCGACTTTCTATACTTTCTAGGTAAAAATCAATTTGTTTGGGGTATCGAAACTCAAGGATTTAACACAAACTTTAATTTCCACAATTCTGTTGGTCGTTTATTAACGCAATTTGAAAACACTACTGAGTTAGGAACATATTTTAAATACAAATGGAATTTAGGAAATTTACTCATAGAACCTGGCTTTAGAATTCAATATTATGCATCAATGAGTTCGGCATCACCAGAACCAAGACTAGGGTTAAAATATAATATTAATGAATTTTTACGTTTTAAATTAGCGGCAGGACTTTATTCTCAAAATCTTGTTGCTGCAAATAGTGATAGAGATGTTGTAAATTTATTCTATGGATTTTTAAGTGGTGACCTAAACTTGCCATCAAGTTTTAAGGGCGAAGAATTAAAACATAAACTTCAAAAATCGGAACATTTAATTGCTGGTTTTGAGGTAGATGTAACGAATAAAATCGATCTAAATATTGAAGGTTATCTTAAAAACTTTTCACAGCTTTCTATTATTAATAGGAATAAAGTGTATGACGATGTTGCAATTAACAGTGATAAACCTGAATATTTAAAGAAGGACTTTTTAATTGAGTCGGGTTATGCTTATGGAGTTGACTTATTGCTAAAATATGATCAAAAAAATGTGTATATTTGGTTTGTTTACTCGATTGGATGGGTAAAACGCGATGATGGAGTACAGATTTATAGTCCACATTACGATCGTAGGCACAATATTAATTTAGTATCTACATACAAATTTGGCAAAAATCAATCATGGAATGTTAGTGCTAGATGGAATCTTGGTTCAGGATTTCCTTTTACACAAACAGCAGGATTTTATGAAGAAACAGATCTTTACAACAGTTTAAATTATCCATATTGGCAAAGTAATGGTTCGTTAGGAATTATATATGGTGATTTAAATACAGGTCGTCTACCGTATTATCACAGATTGGATTTTACGGCAAGTAAAGTAATCCAATTCAGTAAATATTCTCAATTAGAAATAAACTTTAGTATTACCAATGTTTATAATAGACAGAATATATTTTATTTCGACAGGGTTGATTATAACCGTGTTGATCAATTACCGATAATGCCTAGTTTGGGCCTTAGTTTAACATTTTAATTAAATTAATATTTTGGCAACAACAAAGTACATTTTCGTTACCGGAGGAGTAACCTCATCATTAGGGAAAGGAATTATTTCTGCATCATTGGCAAAATTGCTTCAAGCAAGAGGATATTCCGTAACTATTCAAAAACTTGACCCATACATTAATGTTGATCCTGGCACATTAAATCCATACGAACATGGCGAATGCTATGTAACAGAAGATGGTGCCGAAACTGATTTAGACTTGGGACATTACGAGAGATTTTTGAATGTTTTTACCTCGCAAGCAAATAATGTTACTACTGGTAGAATATATCAAGATGTAATCAATAAAGAAAGAAAAGGCGACTTTTTGGGTAAGACTGTTCAGATAATTCCACACATAACCGACGAAATTAAAAGAAGAATAAAACTTTTAGGCTCAAGTGGAAAATTTGATTTCGTAATTACAGAAATTGGTGGAACAGTTGGAGATATAGAATCCCTTCCTTATATTGAGTCTGTTCGTCAACTTAGATGGGAATTAAAAAATAGATGTATGGTAATTCACCTTACATTGGTTCCATTTTTAGCAGCCAGCGGCGAATTAAAAACCAAACCAACACAACACTCGGTAAAAACATTACTCGAAGCAGGGGTTCAACCAGATGTATTAGTTTTAAGAACTGAGCATCCTTTAACAAGCGACATTAAGAATAAAGTTGCAAATTTCTGTAATGTACAAAAAGAGTCTGTGATAGAATCGCGCGACGTAAGTACAATTTACGAAGTTCCGATTGAGATGCTGAAGGAAAAGCTTGACGAAACCGTTTTAAGCCACTTTAATATTGAACTTGGAGCTAAACCAGATTTAAAACCTTGGAAGTCGTTCCTAAACAGATATAAAAATCCAAAACACGAAGTTAGCATTGCGCTTGTTGGGAAATATGTTGAATTAAAAGATGCATATAAATCAATTAATGAAGCCTTTGTTCATGCTGGAGCTGCAAATGAAACCAGAGTAAACATCAATTATATCCATTCTGAGGATGTGAATGAAGACACATATCAAGATTTGCTTAAAGATGCCGATGGAATAATTGTAACGCCAGGATTTGGACATAGAGGTATTGCCGGTAAAATTTTTGCAGCTCAATATGCTAGAGAAAACAATGTTCCATATTTGGGAATTTGTCTTGGAATGCAGATTGCGGTTATCGAATATGCAAAAAATGTTCTCAAACTTGAAGATCCGAATTCTTTGGAAATGGATAGGAAATGTAAAAATCCTGTAATTAACTTGATGGAAGAGCAGAAAATGATAACCGTAAAAGGCGGAACAATGCGTCTGGGTTCATATCCTTGTAAACTTCTAAAAGACACTAATGCATACGAAGCTTATCAAACTTTAAATATTAACGAAAGACACAGACACCGTTACGAGTTTAATAATTTCTATCAGGAAATGTTCTCTAAAGCAGGAATGATTGCCACGGGAATAAACCCAGAAACAGAACTTGTGGAGATTGTGGAAATCCCAAAACATAAATGGTTTGTTGGAGTTCAATTTCATCCAGAGTACAAGAGCACAGTTATCAATCCTCACCCATTATTCGTGAGTTTTGTTAAAGCAACAATTAAAAAATAATCCCGAAAGTTTTCGGGAACAAATTACAAAAAGCCACAAGTACTCTAGACACTCTATTCGCCGCGGCGAATAGACACTCTAGGCACTCTAGGCACTTTAGACACTAATAAAAAAGATATGGATAGAAATAGTATTATAGGATTAGCAGTTATCGGAGCTTTGCTTGTTGGATATATGCTTTTTACGGCACCTAGTAAAGAAGAAAAGGCCGAAATGCAAAGAAAACAAGACTCTATAGCTCAGGTTAAAATAGAGAAAGATTCTCTTGACAAAATTCAGGCTAACATTATTGCACAGCAACAAGACAGTTTGAATAATTCCGTTGACACATTGCCAGTTATTATTGCTGACAGTTTAAGTGTTGAGGAAAGAGATTCGTTAGAAGCACTTGTTTTAGCATCTAAATATGGAACATTTAAAAATTCGGCCACCGGAACAGAGGAGTTTACAGTTATCGAAAACGATAAAATGATAATTACTCTTACAAATCGTGGGGGTAAAATTTATTCAGTTGAGCTAAAAGATTACAAAACCTACTATCAAGAACCACTGATTCTATTTGTAAACGACTCGGCTTCTGTTTTTGGACTAGAGTTGATGGCAGATGGTAAGCCGCTGATTACCAACGACATGTATTTTGTGCCAACAACAGACTCAGACACTGTTAAAACAGGCGAAAAAGCGATAAAAACAGGAATGAGGTTAGAAGTTACAAAAGATAAATATATTGAATTCCTCTACACCGTTAAACCTGACGAGTACATGATTGATTTCGATATCAATATTGTAGGTTTACAAACAGAGATTGAATCAAATCCTTATGTAACATTAAGATGGAATAGTAAAATTCCTGGACTTGAAAGAGGTCGTGAATGGGAATCTAATAATACAACTATCTTCATGCGTATGGCGGATGATGAAATAGAAAGCCTCGGCGAGACTAAAGATAAAGATGATTTTGACAGTAGCGGATCTCTACAGTGGGTAGCATACAAGCAACAGTTTTTCTCTTCAATATTAATAGCAAAAAACAATCTTGATAATCCAACTGTAAGTCTTACTAAAATAGAAGATGAAAATAGTAAATACCTAAAGAACTTTAACTCCGAATTTACTTTTGAGTTAAATGATTCTGCAAATCAATCACAAAACTACCGTTTCTATTTTGGGCCAAATAAATTCTCAACTTTAAAACAATACGATATTGCATTGGAGAAAGTTGTTCCATTAGGATGGGGAATTTTTGGTTGGGTAAACAAATTTCTTATTATCCCGATTTTCAACTGGTTAGGAGGATTTATCAGCAATTTTGGAATTATTATTTTATTGTTAACTTTGATTATCAAGATTATTCTTTTCCCATTAACATATAAATCTTCGATGTCGTCGGCTAAAATGAGAGTTTTAAAACCTCAGATTGACGCAATAACTGCAAAATTTCCAAAAGGAAAAGAAATGGAAAAACAGCAGGCAACAATGGCTTTATACAAAAAAGCAGGAGCTAGTCCAATGGGAGGCTGCTTACCAATGTTAATCCAATTCCCAATTTTAATTGCAATGTTCCGCTTCTTCCCAGCATCAATAGAACTACGTCAAGAAAGTTTCCTATGGGCAAACGACCTTTCTACTTATGATGCAATTTTTGAATGGACTGGCAATATTCCTTTGTTATCGAGTATCTATGGTAATCACATTAGTTTATTTACACTATTAATGGCTATCTCGATGATGATTTCTACTATTATGACAAGTGCAAGTCAACCTCAAAACAACAGCATGCCAGGAATGAAATATATGATGTACCTAATGCCTGTTATGATGATTTTCTGGTTTAACAAATACTCTTCTGGTTTAAGTTATTACTACTTCCTTGCAAACCTAATTACGATCTTACAGACATGGATTATTCAGAAATTTATAATCGATGAAAAGAAAGTTCTTGCACAAATGGAGGCAAAGAAAAAAGTTGCTAAACCAAAATCTAAATGGCAGCAGCGACTAGAAGATGCAGCTAAGATGCAACAAAATAGAAAAAAATAATAAACTTGGGAGCCTGTAAATTCAGGCTCTCTTTTTATGGTATGGAAATACAAAAAAAGAATACACCCAAAATGTTTGACGAAATCGCAACAACTTACGATTCGCTAAACCATATCCTGTCTTTTGGCTTAGATAAAAATTGGAGAAAAAAATTCATAAAAAATCTGCCCACAAAACAATATGAAACTATTGTTGATATTGCCTCTGGAACTGGCGATTTATTAGTTAACCTACAGGTTCTTAATGCAACAAAATACTATGCTTTAGATCCTGCCGAAAAGATGCTCAACATCGCAAAAACCAAGGTCCCGAATGCAGAATTTATTGTTTGTGCAGCAGAAAGCTTACCCCTAACCGACAATTCATGCGATTTGGTAACTATTTCTTTCGGGATAAGGAATTTTGCTGATTTAAATCTTGCATTTGCAGAAATTCATCGCATATTGCGACCAGACGGCATAATTTCGATAATGGAATTTTCTCAGCCCAAGTTTTTTCTTTTTCGATTTGGATTTATAATTTATTTAAAGCTCATACTCCCAATAGTTGGTAGGCTTGTATCAAAAAATAAATTAGCCTATAAATACTTACAGTCTTCAATTTTTGATTTTGCAAAAAATGTGGAAGTGTTCAAATTGTTGGAACAAAATAATCTAAAAAAGATTAGTGAAAAACGAATGTTGTTTGGAGCAGTAATGATATATGTTGGTGGAAAACAATAGAATTATCACAGTCAATCATTTTAAATGTTTATAAGTGTAGCCATATTTCAGGACGGGTCAAAATTAATGCTAACAGATGAGGCTATGAAATGTGGCGGATTATTCCGCTTCGCTCCATGACGCATATGCCTGAAAGGGCAAAAGAACTTTAGAATCGGGAAATTAAAAATAAAAAGCTCCTAGAAATAATCTAAGAGCTTTTAATTCTTGTCGGCTCGGAGGGGCTCGAACCCTCGACCCCAGGATTAAGAGTCATGTGCTCTACCAACTGAGCTACGAACCGCCAATATTTTAACTGAACTTTTTTAAGGCTGCAAATGTATAAAACTTGATTTGATAATGCAAGTTAAATTATTTATTTTTTGAAATCCATGTTTTAACCATATATAATCATAGTGTCTAGTGAGAAATTTCGCAATTAAATTCGTGATAGATGAACAATCTAAATAATATTTCCTACTTTTAGCATAAATTCTAGTGTGCAAAGAAAACAATTGTTGGTAAAAATCGTTTTGTATTTGCTTATGTTTTATTGTAATGAAATTTAAACAATTTTTGATTTTTAGTTTCCTTTTCTTTCCCGCAATTTTTTCAATTGCGCAAGAAACTGATTCGTATTCTTCATATCTAAAAGAAAACACATTGATTTATTCGGAAGACGATGGAATAATGCCAAAGTCAGATTATTCTCGATATAAATTGTTTGTTACTGGCGAATATCATTACAATGCTGAAAATTCAAAAATATTCCTTAAGACTTTTCGTAATTTGTATCGTAATGCCAACGTAAGGATGATATTTTTTGAAGCTGGATTTGCTTATGGTATAGTTATTCAGCATTATCTCGAAACTGGTGATTATAAAAGTCTAAAATTAATTTCCCAATTAGGTCAGTTTGATGAGTTTCATTATCGTTTTCTCAAAGATTTTTATGATGGTCTACCTGAGGATGATAAGTTTAAAGTAGTTGGAATAGACATTGATAATTATACTATAAAGGAGGCATTTAGATATGCTGTTGATTTGCAGTTCCGAGATACTATTATGCCTGAAGACCTAAGTTTATTATTGGATGAATTTGATGAAATTACCAGTAATGAAAGGTATGAGATTATTCAGAATAGCTTTGGAAAGATTTATTCAGACTTTAATCAGAATTCTGAAAAATATAAATTACTTTTGAAATGTAGATACTTGGATTATGAGGAGTTGATCGAACGAACATATAATTCTCTGAGCTTCGATTATTACGACTATAATAGAGGAAAAGATAGTGTCGCACAATCGAAGAGAGAAAATTTTATTTACAGAAATGTTCTCAGAACTATTAAAGAAAATCCCGATGTTAATTATTATGGACAATTTGGACTCGCGCATATTGGACTGAGTCGGTTTTTAATTATGGACGAAAGTTCTGGTGTTGAGTCATTCATCTCCAAGCTAAATAATTATGACAGATCTCCAATAAAAGACAGTGTGTGTGCTATTGCAATTTTATATTTTGACGATTATTATGGAGATTATAATAAGCTTTATTTTTATTGGAGTCAGTGGAGATATAGTTCTAGTCTTCGAGATATTATTCCTGTAAAAGTTTATAAAATTCTTAAAAGAATTCCCGATAATAATAGTTTTTATTACGTAAATCTTTCTAAAAAGGAAAGTCCTTTGTATGATTTTTCTTTAAAAAACTTTCAATATTTGATTTTTAAAAGATAATTAATGATAAAAAATATAATCTTCGATCTCGGCAATGTAATTTTAAATATTGATACAAAACTTAGCGAAATCGAATTTGCAAAACATGGGTTGGTTGACTTTGGTAAATTATATACTCTCGCTTCTCAATCGGAGATTTTTGATAGACTCGAAGTCGGGAGCATTAGTCCAGATGCGTTCTTTAGCGAGTTTCGCGACTTAACAAACTCCGATTTGTCGAATGATATTATCAGACAATGTTGGAATGCACTAATTTTGGATTACCCAATAGCTAGATTGGAATTATTACAAAAGCTGAAACCAAAATATCGAACTTTTTTACTGAGTAATACTAATAAAATTCACTACGATTTTTATACACAAATTTTAAATGCTCAGTTCGGATTAAATGGACTGGAATCAATACTAGAGAAAGCTTATTTCTCTCACGAAATAGGAATGAAAAAACCAAAATCCGACATCTTTGAATTTGTACTCAATGAGTCACAGCTCGAACCGAAAGAAACTCTATTTATTGATGACAACCATGATAATGTTATCGCGGCCGAAAAACTTGGAATTCAAACTTTTTGGTTAAAAGATAATAATCTCGAAAAATTAGAAATCTGGAATGATTTGATTTAAACAAGATTGTCTTTTAATATTTATT
>JBBQCZ010000149.1:0-9359 GCA_038319215.1 Bacteroidales bacterium
CCAATAAAGCAATATAGCAAAATTGGTGTTTTCTTCGGCAGCCATATAAGGTCCAAAATCGTATTCAGCAGTTTCACAGATATACGGAAAACTGCCCACGTCATGCATTAGATATGGTCCGTATTCTGCGGCACTATAACCCTGATAAAATGCTTTTCGTCCCCGAGAAGGTTTTACTTCCACCCGTTCGAAAGCAATGTATTTTGTCCATTGCTGCAATTGCATTTTTAATCGCCAAGGATTAAATAACGCCACCAATTCGGTTTCGTGAGCCACATCTACCGTACTTTGATGCTTAAATCGCCCTTCTAACAAATAGAAATAGGGATTTTTGCTATTATCCACCAATAAAAAAGTATTCGCCAAATCGGCATGAAAAGTCAACGCCATCATCCATTTATCCTGACCCGAAAGCGATGAACGAAGCAACAGGTTTTCAAACTTAGCCGATTTTTCCAAATTAGACTCCATATTATCTTTTGCATATTGTTTTACTTCCTGAATATTTTTCCACAAAGTGGTATAATAAAATTTCAACTCTTGCTGAATGCGATTATCGTATTCAACTTTTCCAGAATGATAAGTTGAATAACTGTAATTTATATCAATTTGCTGATTCGCGGCTAGTTGAATTGGGAACGTAAGTCCTGTAAACGATTCTTTTTCAAAACCTAATGCCACGCCTGACAGGCATTCCAGGGCAATAAGCCCGGTACCATTGTCGCGGTAATAAATTTCGTTTTTTATACGTCCCATACCATATCCCCAAACTGCATATTCTGTTAGTGGATTATAAGGTAATTTTTTCAAAGCCAACAATAAATTAGCTTTTACTGGATTGCCTGATTGGTTTTCCACTTTTATTAAAAGATAAAAAAATGGAGCTATTTGAAGTTTTATTGCATCCGTTTCATCCAACGATTGAGCAGGAGTAAATGGAGAAACTACGGTGGCTGAAACTTTTACGCCCGATGTTGTTGTACCATTCAACTGCATTCCAGTCATTGTTAGTAACAATTGTTGATTTTGCAAATAATCGGCTTTGAGTAATAAGTTGGCAGTACGGAGCATTTCCACTTTTCCATTCTGCTCAATTCCAATAAGTAATTCGGAATATTCATCTGAGTCGAAACCCAATGCTCCGGTATGAATCCCACGTTTTGCACTGAAAAAATTCAACGAAAAGCGACTTCCCATACGCGAGTTTAATATACCCAACTGAGAATCGTCGTTGATGGAAATTGCCGGCATATCCTTAGCAACTGGAATTTGGATGGCAAATAAGCCTATTGAAACTAAAGTTAAGCAAAAAAGCAGAAAGATTCTATTGAACATGGTAAAAGTAATTGGTAAAAACTGGTGTAATGTTGAAACTATCAGTTAGAATTCGGGATGTACGGGTGAGCAGCGTACAACCGCTTCAAGCGGTTTGTCGGATCTCAAATTAAGTGGCAAAGCAATTAGTTAATACTTTCTAAAAGTAAAGCCGTAAAAAAAGATCTTACGGCTTTACGATTTCTTTGTCTATAGTAATTTATTTTTTTTGGAAATCTATTTCCGACAATGGAATTGAATTACTCCAGTAAGCTGTTGAATATGGTGCCATTAAATCAGTCGAATTATCTAATCTATCGCCTGCTCCAATGGTGAAGCCACAAGCCTCACAGAACGGTACATACCATGCATCTTCACCGGCTAATTCTTTCCAACGCTGAACGAGTACATCCCTTTCGGTAACACCCGATTTTGGAGTATATGGACCACCTAAGGTTGTATTCCAAGCCCGCGAAGCTACCATATTGTAATCAGCATCGGCATCACCTTGATTAGTTTTCAATCTACACATGGCTCGGTTTAAGTAAATTTCACCTAATCGAATTACTGGAATATTCTGACGTGTACCACCGGCACTTCGGTAATATTTATTAATCAGAATCACTGGTTCTTCTGTTCCTATAAAAGCTGCAAATTTTGAGTCGACAATGTATTTCCCATCATCCGATGCACCTTTGCGTCGTCCCAGTTGTGTGATACCTTTTGCAGTTGTGAATGCAGCTAAATTGGTGTATGCACCTTCAAAGCGATAAAATAAGCCTTTTTGATTAACATAAGTGGCATCTGTGCCCGGATTATTGTAACGTTTATCCCATTTGGCAGTATTCGGCTCAGTACCATCCGCATTTATCCAACCCATTTCTGTCAAAGCATTTTTTGCCATCACCATTTGAATCCAGCTTAGGAAGATGCTCCATTTAGGACTCGTTCCAGCGCTTGTATTACCATTACCTCCATTCATTGCATCTCTACCACATTTGTTAAAGTGTGTATATCGTAACGCTTCGTGCATCTTCGTCGATATTTTCGCATCCCAAAGGCGTTGGTCGGCATAATATGCCCAAAAAATCACTTCGGAATTTTCTGACTTCTCAAGAGTTGTCGATTGGTTACTGAAATTAGTAAAAGGATCGGCATTTAGCGAGTATCCTCCATTTGTAATAATATCATCATATTCGGTCAAAGCACTTTCAGTGCCGCCAAACTTACCCATGGTAAAATAGACTTGTGCCAAAAGTGCTGAAGCTGCCCATTTGTTTGCCCGTGCTCTATTTTTATAAGCCACATTCATACCCGAAGCCCAATCGGCAGGAAGAAATGCCTTGGCTTGTTTTAAATCCGAAACCATTAAATCATAAATTTCGCTGGTAGGAACAGGTGAATTATTCAACGCACTTGAACTATTGTAAACTACCGAATCGCGTTTTACCAATATCCTCGAATCGTTAGTTCCACCAGCTATATAAGCAGGGCAAAAATTGATTGCCAATTGATAATAGGCATAGGCACGCATAAAAAGGAGTTCACCTCGGATTCGTCTCACTTCTTTTATTTCAGCGGAATCAGACGTTAAAAAAGGATTTCCATTATTGCGAATAACGAAATTCAATCCATTATTAGTCAAACCTATTGTGGTGTAAAGATCTGTATATAAACCCTCCAATTCCGGAACACGTTGTGTAAATTTTCGATTGTAGAATTGGTCGGTAGAATAACCCTCAACATTTCCTAAAAACCGAAAACAATCAGACATCATCACTTGATTAGTAACTTGTATGGCAAGTGTAGCTCCATAACCACCATAGAACATTTTACTATAAGGCGACACAGCAGCATATTCAAGCTCCGACATATTTTGCCAACCAAACTCTTGTGGTCGCTCAATCTTTAAAAATGCTTCATTATCACAGGCTGTCAAAAACAATCCGAGTGACAAAACAATTAAATTAACTATTTTTTTCATATCTATTTATGTATTGCTAATGATAAATTATAATTTTGCTGAAACCCCGAAACTTATAGTTCGCGTGTTAGGAATACCAACACTATCTACCCATCTTGCGCCTTCTGGGTCATATCCAGGGTATTCTGTAACTGTATATAAATTAGATATCTGTACGTTAAACCTCAAATTTTCTAATCCAATATTTTTTATGATTGATTTCGGAAGATTGTACCCTATTGAAATGTTTTTCAAACGGATGAAATCACCTTTGTATAAAAATTTAGAATGAGTATCACTCTCATTTGCATATTTATTATCTAAATTTGCTAATTCAGAAGTTGAAGTAGCCCAGCCTCCTTTTATTTCATTGCCTAAGTAATCTTTGGGGTTATCAGGGTTACTGATGTTAGCATCCCATGCAGCATCTTTGTATTGGCTTTCCCACGCTTGGTATGGGTAAGTTGCATCTAATTTGCCTGGCTCCCAGGTGTTTCCAATCATGTCAGCCAACAGTACTGTTTGTCCGTTGTGCACGTACGAGGCACGTTTGCGATTATAATCATAAATGTAATTACCACCTGAAAACGTGAAGAATAAATTTACTTCAAATCCATATATTTTAAAGGTATTGTTTAACCCTCCAAAATAACTTGGTATGATTGTTTTTCCTTCAAGCAACATCTTGTTTTTTTCAATTTGAGTAGCCGTGGCAGGAACCAATCTGCCTGTATGCACAGTTTTACCTGTTGCATCATATTGTGCTCTATCTATTTCATAAATCATTTCAACTCCTTTGTCTGGGTCGATACCGGCATATTCGGCCATAAAAAATGTTCCAATCCGATTACCCGTTACATTTTTAGTTCCACTGGCATAGCCAACTCCTTTTCCTCCAACATTCATTGCGGGAGAAAGGCTCAACACGTTATTTTCATTCGATGAGATATTGAAAGTTGTTGTCCATTTAAAATTTTTGGTATCAATATTCACACTTGTAAGTGAGAAATCGACTCCAAAGTTAGCCAAATCACCGATATTCTGATACACTGAATTACCTCCAGTGATTCCCGATGAAGGTGGCAATGCGGCATTTAAAATCATATCACTCACTTTTTTGTAATAATACTCCACCGAACCTGAAATGCGGCTGTTTAAAAACCCAAAATCGATACCAGCATCGTAATTAGTCGTTGTTTCCCAGGTAATATCTGGGTTTCCAATAGATTGTAAGATGGTTCCATTGGTAACTTCTGTGCCATAATAATATTTGTTCGAATTATTAAAAACCACATCGTAAGTATTGTTTGGCACAGCATTGTTACCAGTTTGACCGTAACTTGCTTTAACTTTCAATTGGTTCATTGTTTTGCGGATAGATTGAAAAAAGGATTCTTCTGAAACCAGCCAACCACCGGAAAATGCAGTAAAAATACCCCAAGGTTTGTATTGAAATTTCGACGATCCATCGGCACGCAAACTCACTGCCAACACATATTTGTCCAACAAGCGATAATCTGTTCTAAAAAAATAGGATTTAAGGTATTCCTCAGCCGACCAATACGATTTCATGTTTACCATAGTTGCTGGCAAACTTCGTCCTAATTCGGGATATGTTCCAATAAGGTTTTGTGCTTCCATACCCCTAGTCCAACCTATCATACGCATGGATTCAGTTCCAAGCACAGCGTTTATTGAATGGATTCCAAACGTATTGTTATATTTTCCATAAGCATTATAATTAATCACCCTGCGCATCGAATTTTGATCCAAAGCAGAAGATTGAGGTGCAATACTTTTACTAATCCAGTTAACAGATGAGTTGTTGATATAATCCATTCCAAATTCTGTACGCAATGACAAACCTTTGACAGGGGCTATTTTAAGCTCTGCAAAAGTATTACCCACTACGCGGTATTGGTCTACATAATCTCTTAAATATCTGCGGTCGTTATTAGCTACCAAGTTTCCTGCTTTGGGGTACCAATAGCCAGTCAAATCATTCGAGTCATAAACTCTAAGCCATGGAAGTGCATTTCTGTTAGCCGATTCAAAAGCACCTGCCGAACCGGCACCACCACCAAGCGTTCCTGTTGTTCCTGTTTTTACACGGTCGTTGTGCGAATACGAAAATGCCAGATTAGTTCCCACCTGTAAGTTTTTCAAGACTTCAAACTCTGTATTTACACGACCTGTCATACGATTTATGTCATTGTTTTTCAAGACGCCTTTATCGGTTCGATAATTGAATGATGTATAAACCGAACCCCCTTTAAAGCCTCGCGATAAGTTTAAATTTAAATCATGATATTGTCCTGTGCGCAACACTTCGTTGAACCAGTTTGTATTCACTGTTTCGGCCTCGCTCCGAGTGATTTTATCGTAAAGCAACGATTTAGAAGTGAAACCATCATTGGGATTAAAAATTGCTGTTGGAAAAGCATTATAATTTCCGGTATTGCGTTTGGCCTGATCGGCCAATGCAAACCATTGAGTAGTATTTGCATATCCTATTTGCGAAGGTTGGCGTGTTAAATCACTTAATCCGGTGGAGTAATCCACATTGACACTTCCTTTGTTATCTAATTTTTTTCCCGATTTAGTAGTAATGATAATTACTCCATTCGAACCGCGTGAACCATAAATAGCAGTTGCAGCAGCATCTTTCAGCACTTCCATGCTTTCAATGTCATTCGGGTTTATCATCGACATAGGATCCTGCGACACACTGTTCGAACTGGCTTCCAAACCGCGTCCCGAATACATTGGAACACCATCGATGATCCAAAGTGGATCTGTACCGGCATTGATAGAATTCACACCACGTACATTAATTTTGGTAGGTGCACCCAACATGCCCGACGAAGTTGTAACGTTTACACCTGGTGCGCGTCCCTGTAAGCCTTGTGTAGGCGAAATGGATTTCAAAGCCGTCAAATCATCCGATTTTACAGAAGCACTTGAACCCGTAAAGCTCCTTTTATTGATTGTACCATAACCCACTACTACCACTTCTTCTAAGTTTTGTGAATTCTGACTCAGAGTTACTTTGTAAAAGTTGCCAACACCCACTTTTATTTCCTGTGAATTGTAACCAATATAGGAAACTACAATTTTATCATCAGCCAGTGCATTTATACTGAACTTACCGTCAATATTAGTAATTGTTCCAGTGGTTTTACCTTTTATTACAATGTTGGCTCCGATAATGGTTTCACCCTTTTCGTCGTAAACTGTACCGGTAACTGTTTTGGATTGCGAATAAGCACTTATTGCAAATGCACTGCAAATAAATAGTAATAAAAGCAGAACTCTCCCCGTTCCATGCTTTGGCATTCTTTTTTCTTTAAGATTCATATTTGACTCTTTAATTGTGTTATATAATAGATTTATTGTACGTAATAGTTAACGATGTTGAGTAATTCAAATTTAAAATCAAATGTACGACGAAAATTAAAACTAATAACCTTAATCAGAATTGAAACTTACATCAAAGAAATTATCTTTTTCTGTAAGTTTCAATCATGAATAACAATACACCCTTAAAAACTCTAAACTAAATGCTGTTTGAATGGTTCGTCAGTATGCTGTTCGGGCACATTTCGACTCTCGCCGGGTCCATAGGGCGGAGTAGCTGATTCCAACTGTAACGAAATTTCATTATCGAGAACTATACGCTCTATGCGTGGGATACTATATGTCTTTTTTTGTTTTTCCATAAGATCATTTATTATTTATTCATTTACCATTTACTATTTATTAATAACGTGCGAAGCACAAATTACTTAACAATCACCCTCTTTGTCACATTTCCTACTTTTACCACGTACACTCCTTGTGCGAAGTGCGAAGTAATCTGCGGGGAGTGAGTCGTATTTCCGTTGTATAGTAGTTGCCCGGTTGTGTTGTAAATGCTATAAGGCAGATTTTGTACTGATATAATTGTAATTTGATTTTGTGCATTGGCAAACACTTTTACCTGTTCGCTTGCTGGCTGCACAGTTTCGTTTACACTGTCTGGCAAGCGGAACAATACGCTGAAACGGTCGACAGTAGTTACTTTCTCTGACGAAAAACTATACGCTTTATCCACTTCCAGCTCTTGTTCGGTATTCATTAGTTTGTCTTTGAGGTGCACATGTGTATCGGTATCAAAATTGCTTAACTCAGTGGTTTTTATCGTAAACGTGTTTGATTCGCCGGTTACAAAACCAAGTGGAATTTCCACATTTTTATTCAGTTCGCTTAAACCGTTGATAGCTAATTTTTCAACCCCTACTTGCGTATAAATTTCGGGTTTGGAAGCCGAGTTGTTAAACATTTTTGGGGAATCGTAATTGTCGAATGCACTTTGCGCATTGGCATCAAAATACAGCAAGGTTTCATCGGCGGTTGCACCGTTCGACACCACCAAGCGAAGTCGTTTCCGGAGGTCGGCTTTGGGTGCTTTCATGATGTTGCCATTGTCGTCGCGGTGGTCGCGCATAGCATTCTTAAAGGTCATACTGGCGCTGTAAGTTGTTGGTCCACTATTAGCATTTACACGTACCCAGAAAGCCTGCATTGGCGGAATAAACTTGGTAATGGTGGTTGTGGCAGTACCAGTAAGGGTTTCACCGCTGGTGCCATTGTGAGTAGCAAAAGTATAAAATCCATCTGTATTTTTAGTCCGATACCAGAAACTAGTGCCGACATTGCTGTTGGCTCCATCAAGTATTACTTTGCTCCAGTCTAAGTACGAAGGATAAGGATTACCTACTAAATTAAAACCTATGTTTGCACCCGATTCGGTACGACTTACGTTAACGCTCACATTGCCCGAGTTGGCTGTACCGCTAAAACTCACATCGCCGGTAGTGCCTACGCCTTCAGTAGCATTTGCTACCTGTATATATCCTTTTCCGTCAACTAAGTTACCTTCAGTTACATTAACCCAATCTTTGATTGCTTCGTTAAATTCAACAACACGCACACCTTTGTTCAATACCGTATAGGCTGGAGTCGAAATCGGTGTACTTACATACCAATTACGACCGGCAGTTACGTATTGTTTTATCGAAATGCTTTGTGTTGGTGTGGCATAATTGTCAACCAAAGTGGCGGTAGAACCATCGGTGCTATTTTGCAATGTTACCGGACTGCTAAGAGTTATTCCATTATTTATGGTTAGTTTGCCACCGGGAGCAACCGTAAGACTATGAATAGTTACCGGCGCATCAATCGTTAATGTTGTGCCAGCTCCGGCTACTATAATATCAGCTGAACCTGAAGAAGCAGATAAACCAAAAGCACTGGAAGTTATTGATGTATTTACAGTCGATGTAGGAGTATCAGCTGTGCTACTTGTAGCAGTTCCATCGCCGATAGCATTGACAGCTTTAATCTGTACATTGTAGGAAGTACCATTCGTCAAACCAGTAATAACAATAGGGCTTGTGGTTTGAACAGGCGAACAAGCTGTAAATGATGCTCCATTATCAATTGAATATTTATAATTGGTTATAGCAGAACCACCATTAGCTCCGGCAGTAAATACAACGGATAATTGACCGTTACCGGGAGTTATACTCAAAGCTGTTGGTTCAGCAGGAGCAGTCGTAAAACTGTATTTTGGCAATAACCAACCTTTTTTACCATTAAGAGTAGCTGTGATAGACCCAAAGGTGATATTTTCATACGTGGAATACAGAATGTATAGGTTATCGGATGGGTCTAACACCACACTGCGTACAAACGGACAGCTAGCGCCTCCGCTAATTTTATCCACATAACTAAATGTGCCATTGGTTGTGGTTTTAAAAATCATTGATCTTGAACTGGTTGATGCTGAAGGATATGTGTTGGCGGCATCGCCAGTGATTTTCACTCTCATGCCTGCGAAGCCTGTTACAACGGTGTATAGATCAAATGATTTATTCACGTTCGATACTACAGAATAATCCCAACCCAATCCAGTAACTTGTTCTTCAATTTTATTAATAGTCAAACCCGTAGTGCCGAATGTACCGTTGGCATTCTGGGTAAGGGAGGTGTTAAACGAAATTATATTTTGAACGGTAGAAGTATTCGTAATATTATTTCC
>JBBQCZ010000150.1:0-9315 GCA_038319215.1 Bacteroidales bacterium
AATAACGGGTGTAGGACAAGGTAAAGCTCAACGTTATGGCAAAGAGTTTATAGAATTGATAGCTCGCTATGTTGAAGAAAAAGATATTATTCGCCCACAAGATATGGTGGTTCGCTCTGTAGTTAACAAATCAAGCAATAAAGTATACGTCATACAAAGCATTGACAGAAAAATGTCGCTTGAAGATATTGCTAATGCAAAAAACCTATCGATGGATGAGTTACTATCTGAAATAAAAGCAATTATCAACTCTGGAACAAAAATAGACATTGATTATTACATCAACGAAGTTATTGACGAAGACAAACAAGACGAAATCTTTGATTATTTTAAAGATGATGCAAAAGACGAATCGATCGAAGATGCTTTCAAAGAACTTGGCGAAGACGAATTTAATGTTGAAGAGATTAGATTGATGCGAATAAAGTTTATATCTGACATGGGGCATTAATCAATTCAAAACAGGACAAAACATAAACAAGTTTGAATATAAATATTAAAAGAGAGTGTAAAATATTTTGTGTAAACACATTTTAAAGTTCTTAATTTAGTTTGCATCGATGTCCAAAGATAGTTAAAAACTGATGAAGGATTATGCCCCAATTGTGTATTGGCATATTCCACTTTTTTTCGATGTTTATAATCGCCATATATACAGTTTTTTGAGCTGCATAATCGTCAGTAAATTGAATTTTTGTTTTTGTGTATTTCCTTATGCCTCTGTTTAGATTTTCAATGGTGTTTGTTGTATAAATTAACTTTCTTATTTCTAGAGGGAAATCGAAAAAACAGGTTAAATTCTCCCAATTATTTTGCCACGATTGTATGGCGTATTTATATTTAGTTCCCCATTTCAAATCCATTGTCACTAATGCTTTTTCTGCCATTTCCAAATTATTTGCACTATAAATACTTTTCAGATCTGAGCAAAATTCTTTACGGTCTTTCCATACAACATATCTACAGCTGTTTCTTATTTGATGGACGATACATAGCTGTGTTATCGCATTGGGGTATACGCCTTTAATAGCTTGTGTAAAACCAGTTAGATTATCTGTACAAGCAATGAGTATATCATCAATACCACGAGCTTTCAGGTCTGTAAGTACAGTAAGCCAAAATGAAGCTGACTCATTTTCGGCTAGCCACATGCCTAGCACTTCCTTCAGTCCATCATTTTTCAGTCCTATAACAAGAAATATACACTTATTAATTATCTTCCCGTTTTGTCTTACCTTAAGAACAATACCATCCATCCAAACGGTCATGTAAATCGGTTCTAGAGGCCTATTTTGCCATTCTTTGACATGTTCTAGAATACGATTAGTTACATTGGATATTGTTCCTTCACTAACATCAACACCATAAATTTCTTTAACCTGTTGGCTAATATCAGAGGTTGTCATGCCTCTGCTGTACATGCCAGTTATAGCTTCCTCAAGTTTGTCGCTCATGCGTTGTCCTTTTGGAATTAATTGTGGTTCAAATTCACCATTACGATCTCTCGGGATATTTAAAACCATATCGCCAAGGTTGTCAGTTTTAATCTTTTTAGGATATGTTCCATTTCGGCTATTTCCAGTGCCATAGCCCTCTTTATCATGCTTCTGATAGCCTAAATGAGAATCAAGCTCAGATTTTAGCATTTCTTCTACACCTTGCTTGAAAAGATCGTTAAAAAATGAATGGAATTCTTCTTTGCTTTTGAATTGCTTGAAGAAATTTTTGGGAAGTGTGTTTTGTGTACTCATATTATAATGGTTTAATGGTTTACAAATATAATCATGCCCTGCTCCGTTTCGTTACGGCTACTCCTCCTCTTCACTTCGCAGGGCATGATTATGATAAATCAATTATTTATGTGTTTACACAATGTTTTTTATACTCCCCATCAATAATCTATTTCTGAATGCTATCAGGCATAATGTTACAAATGGCAGAATTGTATTTACACTTTCTAATCATTCGCTTATCATTTCTAATACAGGAGAGGCAAAGGCTCTGGTTGTCGATAAACTGTTCAATCGCTTTTCAAAAGTTAATCCATCGGAACAGGGAACTGGTTTGGGTTTATCTATTGCCAAAAAAATTGCGGACATCAACAACTGGAAAATAACTTACAGCTATTCAGAAAATCTCCATTCTTTTTCCGTGTCATTCTAAGCATTCAGAATTTATTCTAAATCGGTTCGCACCTTTGTCCTATAATTTTTAATTCACTAAAAACAAAAAACAATGAAAAAAACATCAATCATGTTGGTAGCAGTGTTATTTACATCACTCTCTTTCGCACAAAAAATGCAGGAAAAAGTTATTCCTGCTGCTGTTACATCAGCATTCCAAAAAAAATTCCCGATAGCTACAAAAGCAAGCTGGGAACTCGAGAACAAAACGGAGTATGAAGCTGAGTTTAAACTGAATGGTGAAGAAGTTTCAGCAAACTTTGACAACACCGGCAAATGGTTAGAAACAGAAACAGAGATAAAAGTTTCTGCTTTACCCGCTGTAATTCAATCAACACTCAAAAGAGATTTTGCAGGTTTCAAGGTTGAAGAAGCCAGTAAAATTGAAAGTTTAAAAAATGACAACTGTTTCGAAGCCGAGATTGAAAAGGGTGAAGAGACCTTTGATGTTCTTTTTTCAACTGACGGAAAAGTTTTGAGCAAAACAAAACTTGAAGAGAAAGAGAATAAAGACTAACAAACCCATGAGTGCAAAGGCAAAGCCGTTGCACTCATTTTTATCAATCATATAAAAACTACAATGAACATAAAAAGCATAATACTGCTTTCAATATTTGCATTTGCAAACGGTCATTTATTTGCACAAAATAAAACCGTTGCCATTTCAGGAACGGTAAAAGACAAAACAGCTAAAACGGTTTTGCCATTTGTGAATGTAATTTTGAAAACAGAGAAGGACACAATTTTTGTAACAGGGACAGTAAGCAACGAAGAAGGAAGGTTCACACTTTCCAACATCAAGCCCAACAACTATTTAATAGAGGTTTCCTATATCGGCTACAAAACCAAAAAACAAATTTTATACGTTGGGACACTTTCAGAATTTTTAGAAGTGCCACCAATTGAACTTGAAGAAAGCAGCCAAACTTTAAGCGAAGTAACTGTTTCTGCCAAGCAAGATGAAGTAAGCGGAAAAATGAATAAAAAAACATTTTCCGTTGCAGACAATATTAGTCAAAGCGGAGGTTCCGTTTTACAAACTATGCAAAATTTGCCCAGTGTTACGGTGCAAGATGGCAAAGTGCAATTGCGGGGAAGCGACAAAATAACCGTGCTTATTGACGGTAAACAAACAGCTTTAACTGGTATGGGTAGTCAATCAGGTTTAGACAATATTCCTGCATCAGCTATTGAAAAAATTGAAATCATCTACAATCCTTCTGCTAAGTATGATGCAAACGGAAACGCTGGCATCATCAACATCATCTACAAGAAAAACAAGAAAGACGGCTTTAACGGAAAGTTAGGTTTAACAGGCGGTTTAGGTTCATTGTGGGTGCGAAAGGAGAATTTGCCAAGCATTCGTCCGCAGTATCAATTTACGCCTAAAGTAAATCCTTCTTTATCGCTTAATTACCGAAAAAACAAAGTCAATATCTTTTTTCAAGGCGATTACCTCTACACCGAAACGCTAAACAAAAACGAATTTGTAACACGGACTTATGACAACGGAACAATCATCAACCAACAAACGAAACGAAACCGAAACACTCATTTCGCCACAGCAAAAGCTGGAATTGATTACAACATTAACGACCATAATATGCTAACCGTTTCGGGATTGTTTGGCACGGAGAAAATTATTGACAATGGCGACCAACCATTTTTCAATTCCGACCTTTCCGAAAGGATTCACCTTTGGCAATTTTTAGAAGATGAATTAAAGACTACTGTAATGGCATCGGCTGTATACCAACACAAGTTTAAAGAATTGGGGCATTTGCTTAATGCTGGTTTCAATTACACTTTTCATCGTGAGGATGAGAAATATTATTTCGACAACACACTGCCAACCTACACAGGCAAAGAGGCTTTCAAACTTATTTCTGACGAACACGTTGCTGATTTTAATTTGGACTATGTGCGACCACTCAAATACGGACGAATTGAGGGCGGCATAAAATTTCGTTGGCGTGAAATTCCTACAAATATGCTTTTTATCCCAGGACTTAATTCACCCTTAGACAGCAACGCAGGTGGTGCAGCAACCTACAAAGAAACCATTCCTGCACTTTACGCAAACTATGTTTTTGAAAGCAAAAAGTTTGAGGCAGAAATTGGTTTGCGAGTGGAGTATGTGAATATAAATTATGTTGTAGGTTCAACACATCCTGTTTACAAAACCAACGGCTACAATTACACTCAACCTTTTCCAAATGTTCGCTTTGCTTACAAAATAAACGACAACAACAGGCTAACAGTTTTTTACAACCGCAGAGTGGACAGACCAAACGAAGTGGACATTCGTATTTTTCCAAAATATGACGATGCAGAAATTATTAAAGTTGGTAATCCTGCACTTCGTCCACAGTTTACCAATACGTTTGAATTAGGCTACAAAACCAATTGGAAAAAAGGGTATTTCTATAAAGCAGCTTACCACAAATTGGCAGATGGAACGATTTCACGAATTGCAAGCACCGTTCCGAACAGCACTTTGATTTATTCCATTTTTCAAAATGCAAAACGCAGCTACAATACAGGTTTAGAAATTGTGCTTTCAGAAGATGTAGTAAAATGGTTTGCGTTCAATATCAATCTGAATGGCTATCACAGCCGAATTGATGCTTTTACGGTTGAAAACAAATATCCGGTAGCAAATACTTTCTCAGCAGACAAGCAAGAAATATTTTCAGGAAACGCAAAACTGAATACCATTTTTCATTTGCCCAAAAACTTTGACATCCAAGCTACGTTTATCTACTTAGCTCCCGACATCATTCCGCAAGGAAAGATTGCACAACGGTTCTCGTTAGACCTTGGAATAAAGACAACCATTCAAAAAGGTAAAGGCGAATTGTTCTTAAACGCAACCGACCTTGCAAACACTATGGTTGTCAAAAGACAAATTCAAGGCAACGGTTTTAATTACACAGCAACTGACTATTACGAAACACAGGTAATACGACTTGGTTACAGTTATAAATTTTAGCAATGGACGACTTGACAGCACAGAACGCCAACGCATTTGCAAGCACATTTTATTTTATCTTCGCCAAATGCAACCGCACGAAAAAATAACAAGAGCTTGCAAGCCAACGCACGTGACAGTGCAGGGGTTCGGTGCTAACTTGACACGACAGCGTTTTGACCGAAAGAGAAGCCCAGCAGGTAACAGAGGTTTGGCAAAAGTGGCGGTTCAGTGCTCCGTAGACAGATTTTGTGCTTCGAAATCGCCAACTTCTTGTAGCTGCCAACCGTTATATGCAAGTGTAAAAAAAATAACACGACACATTGAAACGATATAAAAAAGATTAAAATAATTACAAAAAACGGATTAACTAAATTGGTGCTCCGTTGATAGGGCGGTGCAGTTTGAAGGGAATTTATTTTGTTTTTTCTTTCCTCGCGCAAAGACAAATGAAACCCCACCGCACAAAACAACACATTTGCAAACCGCTGCAAGCCAGCCATTCAAACCAAAGTTTGCAAAAGAGTTGTTTTTTTCAACGCTCCAACCTATTTCTGTAAATAGGAATTTTACTTTATTAGGTTAATAGTATTAATTTTGAAGAAATTAGAAAACATGGACAGATTTACAAAACACAATAAGATTACTGATTTGGTAGAAGCTAATTATCATTTGTTACCAGTAATAAACCGCGTTGGTATAACCTTGGGCAATAAGGATAAAAGCTTAGAAAAAATCTGTTCTGCTTTGAATATTGATGTTGATTTTTTATTAGCCATAGTTAACACTTTTCATAATGAAGAGTATTTTCCAGAGGCGGAACTGAGGTCGTTCTCTCCATTGCTAATAATAAACTACCTTAAAAAAACACATCAACATTATGTTGATTTTGTTTTACCTAAGTTGGAATTATTATTAAAACAATTGATTGATAGCAACTCGACAGATATTCACCAATTAGATATTATTGAACAATTCTATCTCAAATACAAAGAGGAATTATTAATTCACGTAAATGAAGAAGAAGTGCATGTGTTTCCTTACATAATTAATTTAGTGAACAACAACAAGGTAAATACCGATTATAATATCCACTCTTTTGAAAAAGAACACTCCAATGTTGAAGTTAAATTAAACGACTTAAAAAACCTGATTGTTAAGTATATTGAACCTGTATATGACAATAATATATGTAATGATTTTCTAATAACCTTATTCCGTTTTGAGAAAGATATAAACGACCATGCGAGAATTGAGGATAAAATCTTGATGCCGCAAGTAGTTGAATTAGAAAAGAAATCAAATGGATAGAAAGGTTTTCATAATTCATGGTTCTGCTATTGTTCAGGACGGATTAGCTAACATTTTACGCAAAAACTTTAAGTGCGAAGTTATTTGTTATTATAATTTGGAAAGTCTAAAAAAATCGGATTATAGTTTATCATCTAAAACAATTTTATTTACAGAAGAAGGAATAGCCAATTGTGAGGAGTATATACAGTTCATTGACGAGTCGCCTTATATACAATCTTTCAACATAATAAATTGTAATGAAGATAAGAAGCAATCAAACAGTCAATATTCAATTTATTTATATAATACACCTGATGAAATATACGAGCAAGTCAAAAATTCGTTTAAAAAACAGGAGATTATTGAGGAAGTAACAGAAGAATTATCAAATAGAGAAATAGACGTTTTAAAACTTGTTGCCCTTGGATTTGCTAATAAAGAAATAGCTGATAAACTATTTGTAAGTATTCATACAGTTATGTCGCATCGAAAGAATATGACAGAGAAACTTGGAATTAAATCAATATCAGGTCTTACCGTATATGCGATTATCAATAATTACATCAACACTACAAACCTCAATATAAAAGACCTCATTTAAGATTCACTACATTTAGGGATTTCATAACTCACTTCATCATTATAGTTTTGCAATGTAAATTTGTAATAACTTAAAAACAATATAATGATGAAGAAAAATTTGCTTTTAATCGTATTTGCTTTAGCAAGTGTTTTAGCCTTAGCTCAAAGAGTAGACAGCACATCTAGTCAATACACAAATACCGCAGATAATCTTTTATCGAAGGATAGTAAAATCGTAGTTGGTGGATATGGTGAGACTCATTATAATCAGCCAATGGATGGCTCAACTTACAACAACGGTACACTTGATGTTCACCGTATGGTAATGCTTTTCGGATATAACTTCAATGAAAAAACACAATTCGTTACAGAATTAGAATTTGAACATGTATCAGAAGTGTATGTAGAGCAAGCATTTTTACAATATAAGTTAAATAATTATCTGAATTTTAGAGGAGGATTAATGCTTGTTCCTATGGGCATTATTAACGAATACCACGAACCAACAACTTTTAACGGAGTTGAACGTCCATCAATTGACCAGTATATTGCTCCAACAACATGGCGTGAGGTAGGCTTTGGTTTAACAGGTAATGTTTTGCCAGCTTCAATTAAATATCAAGCTTATGTGATGAACGGTTTTAATGGTTACGATGGTTCTGCTCATCTAAGTGGAAAGAATGGTTTACGTAAAGGTCGTCAAAAAGGTGCTGACTCATACATTAGCTCTCCTAACTTTACCGGAAAAATTGAATACTATGGTATTCGTGGACTAAACATTGGATTTTCAGGTTATTTTGGGGAAACACAAAGTACACTTTACGATGGTATAGATAAAAATGATGATGCAGCTATTGCCATGGCAGATTCTTCTGTAGTAGGTGTTTCCATGTTAGGGTTGGATACCAGGTATAATATTAATGGACTTCAATTTAGAGGTCAATTCTATTATTCAAGTTTATCGAACTCTGAACAATACAATGAATTTACAAGTGATGGAGCTAGTACATTAAATGATTTAGGTAGTTCTATGATTGGCTACTATGCTGAAATTGGATATAATGTTCTGCGTTCATTAAAAACAGAGAAACAACTAGTTCCATTTGTAAGATATGAATTTTTTGATACACACAATCGCGTTGAAAGCAATATCAGCAGAAATGTTGGCTACGAAAAGACTGCTATTACTACTGGTTTAACTTTTAAATTAACAAAAGGGGCAGTAGCTAAAGCTGACATGCAATTTGTAAAATCAGGAAGTGACGATAAATATGCAAAAAACTTAAACCTTGGTGTAGGTGTAATGTTTTAATTGAAATTTATATGAGAATTAAAACAGGAATATTTATAATCCTTAGCCTTTTGAGCCTTGCATTTACTTCTGGTCTGACTGATGTTAATTACAAGCATAAGTCTTTGTTAAAAGCCTTACAAAAAATAGGCATAGCAGATATGTCTGTAATAGAAGAGGTCGTTTTTCCAGATTCAGTAAGTATTGCAAATCGTATTAATGGAAAGTACTTCCTGATTAATGATACTAATGTAAGCCAATACAGATATGTTTATGTAGGTCGTGTGAACAGCTGCCGTGCAGGTGGCTGTTCCATTACTAACGAAATTACGCACGATAACTACTCCGAATATTTCGATTATTTTATTTTGTTTGACGCTAATAAAACAGTACAAACAGTTAAAGTATTTAATTACCATGCAACTCATGGACAAGAAATAACGGCAAAAGGTTGGTTAAAACAGTTTATAGGGCACAATAGTTCTGAACTCCTTCAAGTAGGTAAAAATATTGATGCTATTTCAGGAGCAACAATTTCGGTTTATGCAATTACAGCTGATGTTGAGATGAAGACTGAAATATTGAATAAATTAAGGTAATCTGAGTTATCCCTCACTATTAGCCCACACGGCTTTTGTCCAACACTCAAAAAAAATAAATTTGTTCTGCGTGGATAGTTTGGTGAGCATTGAAAGATCGATTCAATTAGAAAAGAATTATTCCCAGAAGTCGCAGACATAACAAAAAAACATTATAATTAGTTATGTCTTTGATAGTATCACCTAAAAGGTGATATTTGCAACAGCAACAGCAAATAAACTATCATGGATAAAATCACACAATCTTCAAAAAAAATCACCCCTTTTGGCGGATTAAATTTTATATATAACGCTATACACCACGCCGGTATTGATAATTTCTAGATAAGCAAATTGGAAACCGTAGCGTATTAGCACGTTATTCTTATTCAGATGTTGTGTTATCCTTATTGGGTA
>JBBQCZ010000151.1:0-9284 GCA_038319215.1 Bacteroidales bacterium
AAACACAAGCCATAAAATCATAACGGAAACAAACATTCTGTGATGGACTCTTGCGCTTAAAATACGCAGGAAACTGCGCTTTTTAGAAACAAACTGAAGGGGAGCGATGTCTTATGGCGTATACACCTTAGGTGCGGAGAATTGACAAAGTATACAAGTCTTTAATTACACAATAAAAAAATTATGGAGGATAAAAATCATGCAACAAGAAATGACCCTTGAAAAAGTATATGACCGAATAGACGCAATGTCAGCAAATTGTGTGGATTCAAATGTGGATGTTCAATCCATTGAATTTGAAAGTTTAGAACTTATTAGAATTTCCGGGGAAGCTCATACAGTCAGACCGGTGGCTCAAAGATCCATCTCAAATCGTCTTGGTATCCCTTATCAATACCTGCAGAAATGTCCGCAAGAAATCCAGGCCAGGAATCTTAATCATTGGATCAAAGAGGAAAAGAATGACCGGTTGCTCTTTCGTTTTGATGGGAATGACATTAGAGCAATCTTTACCCCTAGATATGTGCCGGTGGACAATTTCGAAGTCTTTGAGCGGCTGGATTCAATGGGATATTCCCCTGATACTTTAGTCCAATGTTCAATGGATCCTGAGTTCATGTCGCTCTCTATACCAGATGGAAAAAAAGCGTTTGACATCAATGGCGACAAATACACCCCAGGGATATCTATTTCAAATTCTGAAGTTGGTCTGGCCAGTTTGAGCATCTCTGCATTTGTCCTGCGTTTGATCTGCACCAATGGACTTATCTGTACATCTGGTGTTTCGGCGTCTTACCGCCATGTATCCACCAAGATCCTTACTGAATTCCCGCAAGTGCTGGAGAAGGTATCTCTGGAGCTGGGAAATAAAAGAGACCAATTCAAATTCTCCATGGAGTCTATCGTTGATAATCCTGAATCTTCAATGCTCAGTTTTAACCGGCAGTTTCAATTGAACCAGGTTGAACAGGAAGCCGCTGCGTGGGGATGGGGGTTTGACGTTGGCAACACGATGTTTCATCTCATTCAAGCTTATACCAAGGGAGCACAGCAACCAGATCTTACTGCAGAGTCATCATTCAAACTGTCTCGTACCGGCGGTAATATTTTGGCAATGGTCAATTAACGAGCCGCTGGACATGAAATCAACCGAACCCTCTTTGAGTAATCATTGAGGGTTTTCTCATTTTGTAAGGAACTGAAAATATGGATAAAGGACAATTCTGGGAAGATCTTAAGTCCGGGGTATTTGCTTCAATGGTAAAGGAATCATCGCAAGGTAAATATCTGTGTTCTTCAATGGATGTCTACAATGTGATGAAACCTGTTTTTGCTGAAAAGGATGATGTCGAGTGCATGTACTGCATCTTTATGGATACCAAAAACAAGGTCATTGCTATTGAAAAGTTGACCGAGGGTACCATCAACCATTCAGTATTTTATCCCCGGGAAATTGTGAAAAGGGTTCTCCAGCATAAAGCTTCCGGGATAATTCTTTTGCACAACCATCCATCTGGTGACACTACTCCATCTATACAGGATGAAAAAATCACCATGAAAATAGGCGTATCTCTCTCAAGCATAGATGCTCAGTTGCTCGATCACATCATCATTGGTGACAGTTATCATTCTATGGCTGATGCTGGATTTATCAGGACAATTGGTGATCGAGTGAAAGAATTTATCTCGGGATAA
Source organism: Bacteroidales bacterium (assembly GCA_038319215.1). Classification (GTDB taxonomy): domain Bacteria; phylum Bacteroidota; class Bacteroidia; order Bacteroidales; family ML635J-15; genus Bact-19. The sequence goes on from JBBQCZ010000151.1 coordinate 1,696, forward strand.
TTGAAATTTTTAAATCAAAATTGAAACAGAAAGGATATAAAATTATGACGAAACCAAAAGAAAAACCAGTAGTGACATTGGTGGGTACAGATGGCAACGCATTTTCAATATTAGGTCGTGTACAAAAAGCTCTACGTAACGCTGGAGCGGATGAAGAGTATATTCAAAAATACCAGGACGAAGCTACAAGTGGAGACTATGACAACCTGCTGGTAGTGACGATGGGATACGTGCAGGTGAATTGATCTGAATCATTGCTTATCGTTGCTGGTGCTGGCAGGAATAACCCTTTTCTGTAGTGGAGAGGGGTTATTTTTTTGTTGGAATTTTGAAAATGCACTGTGGATTTAAAGACGTCGCCGAAAAAATAAGATTTCAATTTTTTGAAATCCTATTGGGAGGTTAGTTCTTCGTTTCGCAAATATCAGGCAAATTTGACATGATGTGTAACGCCGAAGTCACAGAGACTGAAAATTCTGATCTGGAAATTGTTAATAGATACCCACCTAAACGTTAAATATAGTTGCTGAAAATATTTTGATAACAAGGTGGAATGAAATATTCCAAATCATATAAATATCTTAACCATTTTTGACCCCTGTCAAATACCATTTTGCTTAGTGAAAGCGATAAAAAAAATTTGCAAAATGAATCTTAAAAACATAGCCTAAAATTGTTGGATTTCATTGTTATAGAGAATTTATCTATTCCTTTATTTTGCCTCTACGGACATCCTGTGTAGCAGATTGGCAACTTTATAGGTTTATTTATATTTATTTACCGATTTCATTTCTGTTTAATGTATTCGTATTATTAATAAATTTTTTCAAACACTAATGATAATACACTGACTAAAGAAATAAATTTAAAAGTCAATAATAGTTTGAGGAACCAAAATGTCAAATGAGAAAGACAATCCAAGAGAAGTGAAAATGATATTGTCACCTAAAAATTCACAATTAGCTCTTATAGCTGTTTTCATTCTAACAATTGTGTCGATTGGAGTAAATATTGTATTATATAAACATGTCGTCTCAGGAGAATATGAAAATGGTCATTATTCCAAAAGTTCACTCGATTCTGATGAATCAATTGGATTGTCAAATAGGTCTAAAGATGCTGAAGAAGCTTTGAAAATTGCAAAAAATCATATAGATAAAAAAGATTACGATGTTGGTAGGATATATTTAATTAATGCCATCAATCATACCCCGTATGACCTCAAATACCTTACTGAGTTGGTTGATTTGTATCGAAATCATTTCAAAACGAATCTTACTGTAACCCAAGAAACAAAATCCATTATTGAGCTATCCTTATTCCAACTTAAACCATCTAATATTGAAAATGCTCTTGAATATTTAGCAGAACTGGATGGTGCTATGGATCATTTAACGCGAGTCAGTTCAAATGATAATGACTCTAAAATTATTGATTTTGATCCAGAAATTGAATTCACAACCTTAAAAAACCAAGCAATGCAATCGGTTCTTGATATTCCCGGTGACACTAATATTTACTTAATTGGTCTTAACAACCTTCTCACTAAGATAGAGACACAAAGTACATTTGGAAAATTCGACAGTATAGTTGCTAAAATCAAAGCAGAAATTGCTCTATATACTACCGTATACGATATTTTAATTATTAAAGAAAAGGCTAATAACTATTTAGATCTGTTGAGTAAAGATGAAGATTATACTTCAGAATCTGCGATGGCAAGATTACTTGCTGCAAAAAGCGCTATGTCTTTAGTTTCAGATTATGATTTGTCTAATGTGCCAGAAGATTTGTTAGTCAAAATTAATCATGATATACCCAATAATATACAGAGCATCGAAAAAAAAATACAGCAACAAAAATCAATCCAATATTATGAAAAAGCGAAGACAATACTAAATGAATCTCTTCCGGATAACATCGGATCTTCACAAAGCCAGATAAACAGAATTGAAAAAGCGATTGAAGATATCGCAGAATTTGCATCTAATATCACAGATCATGATTATATAAAAAATATTCAAGATATAATGAGAGATATACAGCAGCAAATGGTAGTGCTTAAAAAGAAGCAATATATTGAATATCAGGAGTGGGCGTCACGCCAGATTTCGTCGACTTTTTATGAAATTGAAAATATAAAATTGTTCACAGACGATGATGCAACTAGAATTTTCAATAATAGTTATTTGGATGCAATTGACCTTAGATTAGTTAGTCCAGAAGTTAGTAATGCATACTATAAGGTATTTCAGAAAATCGTTGGTGAACTACCGGCCGAACTAGCTTTCAATTGTAATAGGAAGGTTATGACAGCCCAAAAAAAATCCTATGAGGATTTTTAATGCGATCTGTAATCTCGGTAATTTTAATTATACTGTTATCGGTCCCATCATATGCTGCTTCTACTGGCGACAATGATATCAGTTTGATACCAGTAGTCGGTATATCTTCATTGTCCGGTGTCTCTTCAGCTCTAGCACAAGCAGATGTTGCATTATGTAAATCCATTATTTTTCCACCACATCTAAAAGGTGAATATGGAGAAAGCATTGTTGGTAAATTTTTCTTTGAGCAACACCTAAAAAATTCTGGCCGATGGGTCCCTGTCTCTGCTCGTTTAGGAAGACAGGGGATTGATCAAATCTATATTAAATATGATACTAAAGGAAGGCCAAAAGATATTATTGTAGGTGAGGTAAAGTATGGGTCTTCAAAGTTGGGTATGACAAATGACGATATACAGATGGGAAGTAAATGGACCAGTAAACGTCTGGTTGCACTTGGAAATAGATATCTATCTATTAGTTCTGAAAAGAATATACAATCTCAAAAACCAGCAAATAAGCTTTCGATAAGACATGAGATATCAATTGAGCTTCAAAATGGAAAAATTGTTACATTTTGGAGGGAAGACGGTAATTCTGCATGGAAGTTTGACGGGGAAGAAGCGGATTTTCTAGAAGCCAAACAGAAAGTAAAATCAACTGGAAAATTCCTTGTTAGTGCTGGCAATGATGTTATAAGAATAAAGAGGCGTATTTTTGAAGTGAAAATAGAAAATAATCATCTTAATATTATTGTTAAAGACGCTAGCGCACTAGATTCAGGAGTAAAACAATCTCAAATACCTGGGCAGAAAATTAGTGTGAAACTGGATGGAAAATCAGGCAAAATATCTCAAAAAGCACTCACCGAAGAGATAGCAAAGCAAATTCAAAGAAAATTTCCTCATCTCTCTAAAAAAGATTGTACTTACTTTGCTGAAAAAATCACATACAAAGTAAATAACCCAGAAGATTTAAACCCAGTAAACAAACAGTTGGCCCATGTTTCTACATTAAAAATGTCTCTGAGAACAGGGTTAGCTGGTGCTGGTTTCGTTGGAATATTTGAAGCTATATCGCAAGCTATAAATGGTGAACTAAATGTTAAAAAACTCGCAGGGAATATTTCATTAGGATTCCTATCGACAGCTGCTGGTAATGCTGTTGGCCAAAGTGTTATCAGATCTACTATTCAATCACAAATTGCTTACGACACAATCACACGAACTGCAGAGTCCTTAAATGTTAGTTCTTCTCTTGTTCGTGGTTCTTTAGGAGCCACTGCAGGGGGAGGAGTCGCAGCACTACTTTTTTCTTATGGTGGATTTTTACTTGGTTACTATGATAGTTACACTGCTAATAAGCTTGCTGTTAGTGGGGTTGCAGGTACAGCTGGGGGAGCACTAGCATCTGCTGGCACTTTGGCTCTAGTGTCAGCTTATGGAACTGCAGGTACAGGGGTTGCTATCAGTAGCCTTAGTGGGGTTGCTGCATCAAACGCATCTCTAGCACTTTTAGGGGGAGGGACAGTAGCTAGTGGTGGCGGAGGAGTGGCGATGGGTGGCTTTGCGCTTTTTGGAATTGCAGGGATAGCTGCAATAGGTTTTACAACTGCAGCTATGTATGGTTGCACATTGTATGAGGAAAGAGAAGATAATAAACTATTAAGTCTCTCTTTGAAAGACTATGTAAGTGGGTATGCGTTTGAAAACCAGGCTAACAATATGTTCAATTCAGGTCATTGAGTATTTGACGAAAATTGGAAGATTAAATAAACTAGTCTGAAGGGTGCAAGTGGGGTGCCCATTTTCAACATATTGAAATTTGATAAAAAAACGCTTGAATTTGGCTTCGACATAATACCCCCGATTTTAGAATAGAGATGGGGGTATTTTTTTGTATGATTTTGTTGGAGAATGAGTGTTTATTAAGGTGAACGTTTGTCAATAAGACGAGGTCCTAGCATTGAAAGCATCCTGCAATGAAAAAACATCATCCTTCCGCCTACTTAAAATCACTCATCAATTAGAAATGTTTCAAGAGTTTCGCCACCTTCAATACGTGCTTTGAAGACATTAGGCATTCGTCCTTGGCCGGTCCAGGTGATATGTTTTCCCTCTTCACTATAGATCTCATATTTTGGTTTACGCGGAGCTCTTGTGACTTGTTTCTCGGAAGATCCGTCCACCAATTCATTTGGATCAATACCATCTGCAGCTAGAGATTCACGATACTTGCGAATTTTCTCATCCCTTTCCGCATTCTCGATCTTAGCAGCTTCTTCCTCTGCAATTCGATCATCAATAATTTTCTGAAGTTTGACCTTAATCTCTTCCAATTGTTCGACGCCTATTTCTTTTACTGCGCTTTTAAACCTACGGGCGTGGGTAATGATTCTCAAAAAATCAGTCATTTGAATTCCTTTTTAATAATGAAGTGGCAATCGTAAATGTTTTTAACAAGCTAATGCTCATTAAGCAGTAACAATGTTCATTGGATTTTACAAGGTTAGGATAAAAATTATTAACGTTAGGTTATTTCACCGTAAATCGAATTATTATACAAAAAGATGATATACTACAATGTAGCTATTGTTGTAAAGGAGAGAGGTTATTTTTTGCAAGATTTTTTATCGGGGAGTAAGCTGGGAATGATTATTAGACCACTTACTTATCAGGAAGTTACTTGATGCAGATTGATCTAGGATGTTTCAACAACTTTTTTTAAAATAATATACAGGTGGAAAAGTTGCCTGTTTATATGGCTACATAGAAAAACTAAAATCCTGAAAATCAACTGTAAAATATAAAAACCGTCACTGAAAAAATAAAATTTCGAATTTTTGAAATTGGACCGAAAAAAATGTGTTGAATAAATGCAGCTCATCTCACTAATATCTTTTACATTTTCAAGTTTTAGAATAAGATAAACGCTGGTGCGCAATCGCAATGACCATTTCACTTCTTCATCTCTATTAAAGGAAGAACACCAATGACACTTACCAAAGCAGACCTTGTTCAAGAGGTTTACAAGAACCACGATCATCTGACAAAAGCTGAAGCTACAGAGGCAGTCCAGTCATTTCTTCGTCTGTCGAAGGATACTCTCATTGATGGATCTGATCTTCTGTTGAGTGGGTTCGGGAAATTTAATGTCAAGGACAAGAAACCCCGCCGGGGACGTAACCCGCAAACTGGGGAAGATCTAGAGTTGGATGCCAGGAGAGTCGTCACTTTCAAGCCATCGGGGATGTTAAGACAGAAGGTCAATGCAGATTAGTTTTTAAGCTGTCGTTTTTATCAATAGTCGTTCGGTATTATTTGTGTATCGAAGGCACTCTCGCCAAGTTGAATGATGTGCCTGGTTTCGGTTACATTACTCCAGAACGCTGTGATTACGAAATTTTTGTCCACGTTTCTGATTTTCGAGATAGGCACTTCTCCTAGAATTTTCGTCATGATGGCATTTTTAATCCTATCTTTATCGAAGGCATCTATCTATCAAATTTCTCCTAATCCGAAATCTCAAAAGCCTTGTGTCCGTCATTTCCTTGCAATCGTAGGCAAAAATAATGTAAGCTATTGTAATTACAAGAAACAAACTGCTACATTGTGGTAATGAAATTATGCTGAGGTATCAAACAGCAACAGATTGGGCAATGATTTGTTTGGTGCGTAAATGTAAACAGTCTATATCTCATTAGAGATTTCTTAACCACAGTGAGCAAACATAGCCAACTAAATAAAGAGTGTTGATAGGGTATTCCTATTTTCTGTAGTATCTGTTGATTTCACTTCTGGAGATGGAAATTAGAAAAAGACTATGCCGTTACTTATTATTTCAGAATGGCTAAGACCCCGCAAAATCCTTAAAGACGACTTGGAAGAATTTCAGCAAGTTTTTTTGGAAAAAAATAACCCAGTGTTTAGTGATTTATCAGAAGAGTTACTCAAACAATATTATCAAACAGTTCCCAGAGTTAATTTTTTTAAGATAATTCGCGTGTTGGGATTTTACGGCATCATCTTTACTGGGAAGCTTTCCGCATATTCTGGACCAGATGAACAAGAGCCTGAAGTCCTTTTTATTGATTTCGAGCACCACGAAAAAAGGCTAACTGATTATATCGGAATGCCGAGTAGCACCCTTTTGAAAAGTTGCGGGATTCAAACGCTTGAACAACTGCATGGCGTACCTGTCCTGAGCTTGAGAAAACTCTTGAACTGCACCTCTTTTGAAGATTTTTTTGAGAATTTACCTGCCTCAATTGTTCCTGCAACGTTAAAATTATTCCTGCCTATAATAGAGGGCAAATCATTACAACAATCACAAGATGTGCTGGTAAAAGAAGATGTGTTTTGTCAATCAATAGATATTCTGAACCTATCAGTACGCCCATATAATTGCCTTTCCCAGCAAGGTATTGCAACATTAGGTGAACTTGTCTCTCAGCAACCTAGAGATTTGTTGAACATTAAAAATTTTGGCAGAACATCATTGAGAGAGATAATTAACAAACTATCGCAATACGACCTTCAATTTGGTAGTGATACGGAAGAAAAAAAATTCCCAGATCAGCAATGTCATTCCGAAGGACAATATAATCTTCCTATCGAGAACTTGAATTTATCAGAAAGGGCAATTAACTGTTTGCAAAAATTCAATATAACAGATGTTTGTCAATTGGCAAAGTTATCAAACCGTGAACTGTTAGCGCTACCAAATTTGGGACGTAAGACGCTAATGGAACTTCAAGAGCAAATTGCAAGTCTGCATGTAGACATGTCGGTAACTTCACAATTGAGTCTATGGCCTGTAGAAAAAGGGATTGGAATTGATTTAAATAATGAAGAGACCTTGGTGAATCTTTCTACATCTGTGCGCAACCTTATTTTTACTGTTCGTACCCAAAATGCACTTGATTCCCATAAAATCAAATATGTTTGGCAAATTGTTCAATTAACGGAAAAGAAACTACTAAAAATCAAAAATTTTGGCAGAAAATCATTATCCGAGCTGAAAAGCAAACTTTGTGAACTCAATCTTAATCTTGGTGTTCCTTTAACTTCTGAACAGATAAAAGAGATACAGTCATTTGAACAGACAGTATCTATGCAGGATCTCAACACACGATTGTTGCAGATAATTGGAGAATTGCGAAGTGAAATAATACCATTTTTGGGGAAGCGGGAAAATCAAATTGCCCATGAGCGGCTGTGGCCCATTACAACAAAAAAACGTACTCTGGAGGAGATAGCATCG
>JBBQCZ010000152.1:0-8901 GCA_038319215.1 Bacteroidales bacterium
CGGCATTCCAGTAATGACGTGTGAATTGAAAAATCCATTGAGCGGTCAGTATGTGCAAAATGGTATTCGCCAATACCAAAACGACCGAGACCCAAAAGAAAAAATGTTTTCGTTTGCACGTTGTATGGTGCATTTTGCAGCCGACACTGAGCAAGTTTTTATGTGTTCGGAACTCAAAGGCAAAGCATCTTTTTTTATTCCTTTCAATAAAGGATTGAACGATGGCAAAGCCACACCGCCATTTGGTGCAGGCAATCCTGTAAATCCCAAAGGACTCAAATCACATTATTTGTGGGTAGAGATTTTAAGCAAAGATGCATTGGCAAACATTATTGACAAGTTTGCACAAGTGATTGAGGAAACAGACGAAGACACGGGCAAGAAGAAAAAGAAAATGATTTTCCCCCGTTATCATCAGCTAACATCCGTAAAACAAATATTAGCACACGCCAAAGAAAACGGCATCGGGCAAAAGTATTTAATACAACATTCGGCAGGTTCTGGTAAATCAAAATCTATCGCTTGGCTTTCGCATCAGTTACACGGCTTATTTGACAAAACAGGCTCTACCAATATTTTTGATTCTGTAATTGTCATTACCGACAGAACTGTTTTAGACAAACAATTAAGCGATGAAATAAAACAGTTTTCGCCAACTATTGGCATTGTTGCAGCCATTACAAGCGATGGAGCAAGTAAAACAAACAATCTACGTGAAGCCATTGCCAATAAAAAGAAAGTAATCATTTGCACCATTCAAACCTTTCCGCATTTGCTGAAAGAAATGGAAGACTTGGGCCGTTTGAAATTTGCCATTATCATTGACGAAGCACACAGTAGTCAAAGCGGAGAAACATCAGCTAAAATGAATGCTGTGCTTGCCGACAAAGGTGAAGATGCAGAAGACGAAGACGAACCAACCTTGGAAGATAAAATCAATGCCTTGATTGAAAGTCGAAAAATGATTAAGAACGGTTCTTACTTTGCGTTTACAGCCACACCTAAAAACAAAACATTAGAAACCTTTGGAGTTCCAAGAAAATACATCAAAGACGGAGAAGAAAAAACGGCTTTTGATGCTTTCCATTTGTATTCGATGAAGCAAGCAATTGAAGAAGAATTTATTTTAGATGTGTTGCAGAATTACACGACTTACAGTTCATTTTACAAACTCATAAAGTCAGTTGAAGAAAATCCTGAGTTCGACACTAAACAAGCACAAAAGAAGCTTAGGGCTTATGTAGAAGGACACGAATTTGCAATTGCTGAGAAAGCCAAAATAATGATAGACCATTTTCACCGTGATGTAAAACACCTGATAAATGGAGAAGCCAAAGCAATGATTGTAACTAAAAGTATTATTGCAGCCATCAAATACAAACACGCCTTTGACGAATATTTGAAAGAAATAAAATCGCCTTGGAAAGCCATTGTAGCATTTTCGGGTAAGAAAGAATACAAAGGTGTTGAGTTCGACGAAACAGGTATGAATAATTTTGAATCCTTCAAAACCGACATTCCTAAAAATTTCAAGAAAAAGCAATTCCGTTTTTTAATTGTAGCCAATAAATATCAAACTGGTTTTGACCAACCGCTTTTGCATACAATGTATGTGGACAAGAAATTGAGAGATGTTCAAGCAGTGCAAACGCTTTCACGCTTAAATAGGGCTTACAAGCCTTACAAGAAAGATACTTTTGTTTTGGACTTTTACAATTCAGCAGAAGAAATAAAAGAAGCTTTTGACCCTTATTTTACTTCAACTATTTTAAGCGAAGAAACAAGCCCGAACAAACTTAACGACTTATTGGACGCATTGGAGAAATTTGAAGTTTACAACGAAGAAGTAGTCAAAGACTTTTTTGAAAAGTATTCAAGCAATGCAGACAGAACCATTCTTGACCCAATCATTGATTCAGCAGCACACATTTTTAAATTCGATTTAAACATTGACAAACAGATTGATTTTAAAATCAAAGTAAAATCCTTTTTAAGGACATACAGTTATTTAGCCAAACTACTCGACTTTAATAATTTGTATTGGGAACAACTTTGGTGGTATCTAAAATACTTATTACCAAAACTAATCATTGACGAAAACGAAGACCTTGCCCAAGGTATCATCGAATCTATTGATATGGACAGTTACCGTCCATCCAAACAAGGAACAGAAAAAATTAGTTTAGTGGAAGACCCTGGGTTTGTAGTACCTATTCCTGTAACTGTTGGTGGCGGTATATCAGAACCCGAATTGGACACTTTAGAAAATATTTTGAACGCTTTCAATCAGCGTTTTGGTGATATTGATTGGACTGACAAAGACAAGGTAAACGAGATTTTAACGCAACAGATTCCAGCGGATATGAAAAAAGATTTGCGTACTATGGATGCAATTACAACTTCACCAGACAAACAAAACGCAAAAATATCATCGGACAAAAAAGTGGAAGAGTTGATGCAACAATATTTGTTTACGCAAACGGAGATATTTAAAAAGTTCTCGACCGACAAAGATTTTGAAAGAAGATACAAGGAATTTATTTTCGATACACTTTGGACACAACAAGGCAAACAACCACCGATAAATTTGTAAAATATAAGACATGAAAGAGAATAAAATTTCAGCAGTGTATAAAGAGGATTTAAAAAAACTCTTGATTTCTATAGGCGAAATTGATGCGATAGAAAACGGGCAACGGAACTGTATAGTTTGTTCAAAGGTTATTTCAGTTGATAATCTTCAACTTATTATTCCAAGAGCAGAAAAGAAATATGATTTCGTTTGCAACGATACAGAATGTGTTTCAAAATATAATCAACTAAAGAAATAATTCATGAGCATTATAGTAGAAGTTCTTACTGCATTGGGCATCGGTTCTGCCGTAATTGTTGCGGTTGTTGTTTATGCTCTCAAAAATTATAGTTCGCTAAAAATTATTTTAAGTGACATTTACAGAGCATTTGGTTTCTTAGGAAGTTGGGTAAGAAAAGAAAGTGTATCCAGTGAAGTAGAAGGAACTTTAAATGGAGTGATTGACGATTTCAATAATAATTTTTCAACTCCAATTTTACCCAATTGTAAAATACAATGGGTAACTCCTGAAAATCAGAAAAACACTTTAATAGAAAACGAGGCGATAGTGTGCTTAAGTTTTGACAAGAAAGACCACGACCTTAATTTTTACAATGCTACTTACAATTTTATCCAAACTGCACTAGTAGCAAAGGCCAAACCATTTATTAAAAAATCTACTGCAAAAGCGATTGACCTACTTTCTACAAAAATTATTTTACGACAGTATCGCAGAGAAGTACTAAGAACATTCAATAATAAATTTGCAGAGGTAGAACAAGAAACAAAAGATACATTTCACAGGTTAGATGAAACAGACCAAAACGGATTATTCTCTACCCTCCTTCTTCCCGAAGTTTTTCACTTAGGAGAATTACTCAATGAAAAAACACCACATCCAATAATTGAAAACGAAATTGAAAAATTTCTCAATTGGTTTTATGATTTAGCAACAAGAGATATTGATGAAAGGACGACACTTCGCTATGAAAGTCCAAACATTAAGATTGGAGTCATCCTTGTTGCTAAGCTCACTACTTACAATCAATATGGAGCAGCAGCATATACAAACAGAGCAGCGAAATACGCATCAGAACATTTCAATGCTGTTTACTTATTATCAAAAGGACATAACCGAAATAAAATTGCAAGAGAAGTTGCTTCAATCTTGACAACTTCAAAAGGGTTTGACCAAATGAATAAGATTGACATCATTAAAAAACCAAACGATGATGGAACTACAACTATTATTACTTGCATTTGTTTAAGACCAGACCCTACAACAATTCGCTTCAATGCCTGGGAATTTTTGAAGGAAAAATTTAGTAAGAATGAAAAAGTAATCGGAATTATTGAAACCGTTATAGCAGATAATGTAATTGTAAATGTTTCGGGACTTCAAACAAATATTCCAAACAAAAATCTTTCATCTGCAATTATTCCTGATGCTACAAAACTTTTCTATGAAAATCAGGAGTTAGAACTCAGCATTGTTGAATGTGATGCTGATAGAGAATTTTTAACTCTTTCCAATGTTGGAACAAAGACAGACCCGAAAATTTGGATTGATTCAAATTTGAGCAACGACAAGCCAATCAATGCTAAGGTTTCAAGAATTCAAAAAACTAAAGAAGGCGAAGTAAAAGGCATCATCGCAAAATGCACCAATCCTGACATTGAAGTTTTCATTCCCCGTTCAAAAGCAACTTACAGTCGGTTCACTGACCTTGAAAAAAAATTTACTCTTTATTCAGATGTAGTAATTGCAATACAGGATTTCAATTTTGGTTTTGGAAATTTTATTGGAAAAATATTTGACTTAAAAAATCCATATGAAACAATTTCATTCACGAGTTTAAATCTTGGGGACGATGTAACAATTGCGATAAAAGATATTCAGGAAAGATTTGTCATAGGAGAAATTGAAGAAGGCATTGAATGTATTTTGTATGCTGACCAAGTTGCTTGGAATCAAGTTGACTGCAATACGCAAGGTTTTAAAATTGATGACAGCGTTAAAGTCAAAATTATTTCACTTGACAAAGAACATTTTCGCATTTCAGTTTCGCAAAAGCAATTTTCTCAAAGCCCTGAAAAGGAATTTTATGATGCCAACAGGGATAAAATTATTGATGGTGTTATTACAAACATTGATAATGAAAATGGAATTTATTTTAAGAACGACAAATTAGGCATTCAGGGTTTTGTTCATTGGAGTGAATTAGTTTGGGGGAGCATTTACCCTATCAGTTCTAATTTTTCAGTTGGCAATCCCATTTCTGTAAAAATTATTGCTTACAAAAAAGATTACAACTCTGTTCAGTATAGTTGTAAGCGATGCTTACAACATCAGTTCACTGAATTTAATGCTGCTTTTGACGATAAAGATTATGTTACAGGAGTTATTAAATCTCACTATTTAAAGATTGCAACCGTTGAGTTAAACTATAACGGTTTAATTGTGAAAGCGTATATTCATAAAAGCAAAATTTCAAATTGTTGTTACACAGTTGACTGCGACATTCCTATTTTTCTTCCCATCAGTTCTAAATTTAGTTTTGTTATTGAAAGGTTTGACGAAAAATTTTCCGTTTTAGAGCTTTCGAGAAAATTATACTTGGAAGAAATCAATCAAGTTAATTTAGGTGAAGCTTACAAAGTTAAATACACCAAAACCTTTAACGGTAAATGTTATTTCTATACGAATGAATTAGAAGGATTCGTTGCCAGTGGTAAAAGTACATTTCAAGTTGGTCAAGAATTGGAGGTAATTCCATACAGCACTTCATCTAATGAATTTGAACTTGTAAAATGATTTTTAAAGTATGTAATTGGTTTAATAATTCCAAATGAAAAAATGAATTGCCAACGCATTTTGCAAGCACATTGCCAAAGCCCCACGAGCCAACGCTGCAACCAAAGCTTTGTCAAAGAGCTTGCAAAGCCAACGCACCGATAGAGAATGTTTTAAAAAATTTGCCGACACTTAAAAAAAATAAAAAATGCTGACACACAAGCCGACAGAAAAGAAAAAGTAAAATGACAATGACACGGAAACTGAATAATGACAATGGTTTACAAGACTGGAAGACAGAACACCAGGCGGTAACAAAGGCTAAAATCAAGCGGGCGGATAGTGCTAATTTGAAAGCCAGTGCAACTAATAAACTTTATCGCAGGTTGACAGTGACGTGCTCCAAAATGCCCGCCAGCTTTTAGCCTCAACCGTTGTGCTTCATGCAATGAATTTGCAAGAAACATTTTCGCAGATTGAAATATTTTGAAACGAGAATTGATTAACACTTGAAACTTTTAAATATATTCGGACGATTAAAACTTGAAAATAATATTCATAAACTATAAACCACTAAAATAAAAATGAAATGAAAGACAATAAATTTGCTCGCTTTGCATTATTTATTTTTGTAATATTTGTTATATCAAATATTTTCACAATCATTGACAACGGCTCTTTTACTTCAGCATTCGAAGCAGGGAAAGCAGTTGGACAAACCATGAGACATTTTCTAAGGATTGCATTCACTTTGGGTTTAATAGTTTTGATGTATAGACTTTTCAAAAAGAATACTCTCTAATTATTATTCATCGAGAATTGAAATAATTGAAACGCATAGAAACAGAATAGAACTAGTTGTTTTGTTTTTAGAAATCCAATTGAATTAACAACTGACTTTCAGAAGCAATAAATGCACGAAAGCACAACAGCTGCTAAATTTCAGCTGGGTAGACTTGCCGATTGGCAAGTTTTTCCTACCTTAGTTTTTAAATTGTCGGGGGACAAAGACGTAGCCGTCTTCATCCCAGCCGACAATTTAAGCAGCAAACGTTAGCGTTAAGGCTATTTTGACGGTATTGATGATGCGAAAACTCTTAACGAAAAGAGAAAAGAAAGAAAAGAAAAAGATAATTACCCCGTTCCACGGGGTTTTAATTTTTTAGCCGCCCGCTTTGCGCCCTTCGGGACGCATTGGGATTAAGAAAGCAACCCTAACCCACATTGCAGTACATTTGCAAGCCCTCACATGCCAATGTTTCAGCCAAAGGCTTGCAAAAAAGCATAGAATTTAACCTACCCCTTTCGTATTTTTATAATATTATATTTTGCCCTTCTCTAAATATCAATGCATTATACAATTAAAGTAACAATCTTGCCCCTATTCTTATATAACCTTATATTTTAGTTAATTCTCAGAAAGATATAAAATCAAAATTCAATTTTTTTCTGAATTAACCCTTAGAAAAATAAACACGGAAGCCGAAAAGTGTTTTTAGAGTAGGCAAATTAAATACAATTCAAAAAATGAAAACTATTAAAACTATTTCAATTACTTTAATCATTGTGCTGGTTCTTCCTCTTTTATATCAATGCAAAGACAAAGAGTTAGATAAAAAAATGAATGCTGATGACTACATTTCCAAAGAATCCTTAAAGAATTTTGAAAAGTTAAACGATTTTTACACTATTGCTATTAGTAATACTAAAGAAAAAATAAAAAAAGGCATTAAAACTAGTAGTGGTGAGGCGATGCTAAATGATATAGAATCTCAAGTAGCTCAATTATGCAGAAATGAGTTTAGAAATGATTTTAATTTAGAATACAACAAATTTAAAAACCTTCAAGCAACAGGGGATGTAATTCAAGAAGAAAGTTCAGGAATTGATGAGCAAATTTCACTATCTGAATATGCAGTAACCGTTAATTCCGAAATAAATAGTACTGTTGACCAATTATTTGATGGAGATGCTACACCAACAGAAGATGAGATGAAAAATGCAATCACACTAAAGCTAAATTCTTACAAAAAGAGAATAGCGATAGATAATAACCTTTCTGAAACTGACAAATCTTATCTTATAAATTCAATAGCAGGGCAATTACTTTTTCTACCAACAACTTTTTCAATTATAGATTTTGTTGCTGAAAATACAGTAGATTCAAGCCAGAAGAGTTTAATTGCGCAAAAAGGGTGGTTAAAAAAAGCATGGAAGAAAGTATCAAGGGTTGTGAATACTGTTGGTGAATGGGGGCTAGCGGCGTTAGTACTCAGTAAAGGTAATCCTCTTGCAACTATAGCTGGTCTAGTTGTTGGCATTGGGTCTGCTATTTACTGTGAAAATAATGGCTATGACCATTGTGTTTGTCAAATTGTTTCTTGTGCTTTAAATAAGAATGGTGGGAAATAAACTAAAGAAATCAATTCTAACTCAAAGATTAGCATAGTTAATTTGATTATTATTAATGCTATGTTTTTGTTATTAATAGAGTTATGTTTGTACTTGTAATTTACACATTAACTGAATAATTATGAAATATTTTTGCATTATTATTGGCAGTATTTGGTTAAGCATTCTATCTGCGGATGTTAAATCTCAAATATTGCTGAAGAACGAGAATGGGACAAAGGTGATAAGTATAGAAAAAAACAATAGAATTAGATTAGTTTACCAAAATCATAAAAAAATTAATGACTTTTATTCATACCTGTTTTATGGTAAGTATAAAATCAATCGGACAGGTAAACTCATTTCGTATACTGATTCATCGATAGTGTTTCGTCATGGAATTTTTCGTAGTGTAGACACCATACAAATTGCTGATATATTCTTTATAAATAAATTCAACTCAAGCATACAGGTGGGTGTATTTGCTATTACAAATACGTGTCTTTTACTACTATTAACTAGCGCAGCAATAGTTGATTCGCCCATTGTTATAGTGTATGGAATTGCTGGAGTGTTTAGCATTGTTATTATTGACGATAAGTGCGTTTATCCACCTAAAAACATTTCCAAACGAAAATGGACAATGGAAATAAAAGAATGAAAATTATAACTATTTTATAATCTGAACTGTATCAACGCTCCTCACAGGCGAGTGCTTTTGCAATTCACTCATATACATTCTAACAATGTATAAATTGCAAAAGTACTCGCTTTTTTCCACCCACAAGCTTAATTTTCCC
This sequence comes from Bacteroidales bacterium, assembly GCA_038319215.1. Classification (GTDB taxonomy): domain Bacteria; phylum Bacteroidota; class Bacteroidia; order Bacteroidales; family ML635J-15; genus Bact-19. The sequence goes on from JBBQCZ010000152.1 coordinate 8,558, forward strand.
AACTCGAAAGAGAAAAATTGCCCCCTCAAAAAAATTAAAACCCCTACATTTGCCCAAATTGATTGGACTTTTCTTCGTAGGACGTGATGACTTTTGTACCTAGAAAAACCTTTGGCATTGTTAACAGGCAGAAACGCCACTTACAGTAACACCCAAAGCCCAAACGCTAACACGTGCTAAAAATTATAGGGGTTGATGACGCAGATAAAGCATTTTTACTACCTTTAACTTAGTTATTTACCGTGGGATAGATTTGTGGTTTTAACTCCCCTACAATTCTTAGCACGACAACGTTATGCCCAACGGTCGATGCCGCCAGAAATGATTAAGCTCATCGGCAGACC
>JBBQCZ010000153.1:0-8852 GCA_038319215.1 Bacteroidales bacterium
CAGCAATACTAAACTTAAGTGTCTTTTTGTGTTCATAATTTATACGTGCTTACTGTGTCAATTTGTACAAAAGTAATTTCTTTTTTAATATTTTACAAATAAATACAAAAATAATTTAATAATCATAATTTTTTAACAAAAAATGCAATTTTTCGTCAAAAATTGTTCACAACCTGTTAATATCCTCAAATGCAAATGTAAAAATAATCATTATTTTAACAATCTATCATTTTTAAATAAAAAAAATAAAAAAAAAATCGCTTTTAAGCAAGAAATTGAACAAATGTGAATAAAATATGTATAATCATAACATTAAAATAATTATTTTGACATTAATTTTTATTACTTTTGGCCATCAAAATAAAAAAAATCTTATGGTAATAAACACAAAAGAAATATCAGCAAGAATAAAATTTAGTATTATGCTTAGCTCCTTGCTGTATGCCGGAATTTTAGTTGCAAGCATAGTTTTTAAATGGTCTGAAAAATACATCTTTGAGATTGGTTTGACAGTATTCTATCTTTTATCTTTAGGTTTTACTTACGCAAAAAAATACTCTTACATATTATATAATAGTGATGGCCCCAAGATTATTATTCGTTACACATCATTACAACCGATGTCTGCAGGTAATTTTTCTATGGAAATACCCAAAAGAGATTTTGTGAAAGCAGAAATAAAAAATTCTTTAGGAGGATTAAGAAAAGATTTATTAATGTACGTACGCACACCTCAGGGAGTCGCAAAATTTAAACCTGTCAGTTTATCTACTTTAAAAAAAATAGACATGGAAAATTTAAAAATTGACTTATCAATTAACTAATTACAAAACTTTAAAATTAATAGTATGAAAAGGATTATCATTATTTTATCATTCACTCTACTTGCAGCATTAGTTTCAGCTCAAGATTACAATGCCGCGGTTGGTTTTAGAGGTGGAGAATCTCAAGGAATAACGCTAAAAGCATTTGTTGGAGGATCTTCAGCGTTCGATTTTATTTTAGCTACACATTACCACGGGATTAATTTTACAGTTCTATATGAAATACATAAAGGTGATATTTTTGGTGTTGACAACTTAGCTCTTTTTTATGGATTTGGTGGACATGTTGGTTTGTATAATTCTGCATATTGGCCATGGGCATCAACAGCTTACTCGTCTGGACCAGTTATTGGTATTGATGGCGTTTTAGGTGTTGAGTACACTTTTGATGAAATTCCAATTAATTTAAGTCTTGACATCGTACCTTCCTTTAACGTTATACCTTATTTTGGATACTGGCAAAGAGGCGCACTATCAATTAGATACGTGTTTAAATAGTCTTTAATCGATCGTAAAATAATTCTTTATATTTTTATCTTAAATCTAACTTAGCTTGATTGATGACAGGTTATATAATCTTGCAGTTTCATTTTTAACCGGAGTTGGGGATGTAAATGCAAAGAAGCTACTTTCTAGTTTTGGCAGTTCTGAGGAAATATTCAAATCTTCATTAAAAGATCTACAAAGAATTACAGGTATTGGTGATCAAAAATCATTGAAACTTTACAATAGTTTTGCATCGGCAATACAGAGAGCCGAAGAAGAGTTAGTGTATATTTACGCCAACGAAATTGATTTTGTTTTCTTCTCCGATGAAGACTACCCCGCTAGACTTAGAGAATGTGACGATTCACCTATGGTAATTTACTATAAAGGTACGCCAGAATTTAATAACAAAAGAATTATTAGTGTTGTTGGAACTAGAAATGCAACTAAATATGGAACAGATTTTTGCAAAGAAATAATTGAAGCAATATCTGTTAAATACCCAGAAACAATTATTGTTAGTGGATTGGCATTGGGTATAGATATTTGTGCCCATAAAGCAGCCATGAAGAACAATCTTCGCACACTCGCTGTAATGGGACATAGCTTAGAGACAATTTACCCTGCTTCGCACAAAAAAGATGCTCAAAAAATAATAGAAACTGGTGGCGCCATTTTGAGCGATTTTGCTCACGGCAGCAAAATTGAACCGCCAAATTTTGTAAAAAGAAATAGAATTGTTGCTGGGCTTTGCGATGCGTTAATTATTGTTGAATCAGGAAAAAAAGGAGGCTCAATGATTACTGCTAATATTGCAAATCACTATAATCGCGATGTATTTGCGCTACCAGGAAGCATTAATTCTACTTATAGCGAAGGCTGCAATAGATTAATAAAAACTAATAGGGCCAATCTTACAGAATCTATTGAAGACATTGAGTATATAATGAATTGGGCTTCAAAATCGACAAAGACGCTACAGCAAAGTCTTGATTTAATAAGTAATTTAAATGAAAATGAGAAAATAGTTGTAAACGTTTTAAAAAACTATGAATATCTAGATATCGACAATATTATTCGACAAACATTACTTGATTTTAACACCTTAAGTATGTGTTTACTAGAACTCGAATTTAAGAACATAGTTCGAGCGCTACCAGGAAAGATTTTCACATTAAAAATGAAGTAAATTATGATGACGGATACGCACTGCCATTTATATCTTGATGAATTTGATGGATATCGAGATATTGCAATTGCTAATGCAAAAGCAGCTGGAGTTAACAAAATAATATTGCCAAATATAGACAACGACTCGGTTGAAAAGATAATATCATTAACAAATCAATATCCAGATGTTTTTTATGCAGCTCTCGGGCTACATCCAACCTCAGTAAGAGAAGACTTTTTGCAACAACTCGAACTAATTTTCGCACACAATACTAATATAATAGGTATTGGTGAAACAGGAATAGATTTATACTGGGACAAAACATTCTTCAAATTGCAACAAGAAGCATTTGATTTTCAACTAAATGAAGCATCTAGAAGAAATCTACCAGTTATAATTCACAGCCGCAATTCTATGACAGAAGTTATGGAAATCATATCCAAATATAAGTCGAAAGGACTAACAGGAGTGTTTCATTGCTACCCAGGAAATATAGAACAGGCAAAAGAGATTATTGATATGGGTTTGTATATTGGCATTGGAGGAGTATTAACATATAAAAACAATAATATGACCGATGTGGTAAAAGCGATACCATTGGAATATATTCTAACAGAAACAGATTCACCATATCTCACACCAGTTCCGCACAGAGGTAAAAGAAATGAACCTGCATATATTCCACATATTGTTGCAAGAATTGCAGAAATAAAAAATTTAAAACCTGAAATTATCGCTAATACGACATATAAAAATAGTTTTAAGCTCTTTAACTTGAATTAATGCAATGAGAATATAATATTTTCAAAATTCGTACGTTACAGTAAGAATAAATGATTTCAGACAAAAATCAGACTGATTTTAGATGGTTAAATATGCTTTAATTGAAATATTATTAACAATAATATAATTTTTAAGAATAAATTTTTTTAGCATTAAATATTTTATTATTTTGCGGCGCATTTTAGGCGTCACGTAATGGAGAGGTGGCCGAGTGGTCGAAGGCGCACGCCTGGAAAGTGTGTAGGCGGTGTCAAATCGTCTCGTGGGTTCGACTCCCACTCTCTCCGCAGATTGAAATTATGAATTTAACTAGTAATAAATATAAATAAGTTTAAATTAAAACGTAAAATAGTCATGAAAAAACTAATCGCATTGTTAACATTAGCAGGAATGCTTTCTTTTGCAGGCTCATCTTTTATTTATGCACAAAACGACAAAAAAACAGATGAAAAAGCAGCAACAACAGAACAAGTAGATACAACAGCAGCGCCAGCAGAAGCAGCAGCAGCTGACGAAGTAGCCGCTCCAGAATCAGCGGAAAAACCACTTCACCAACAATTAAAAATCAAAATTATTGAAGGTGGACCAATGTTTATGGGTTTTGTTATTCTTACTTTAATTTTAGGTTTAGCATTAGCATTTGAAAGAATTATTTATCTTAATCTTGCAACAACAAACACCGACAAATTATTAAAGAAAGTTGAAGCAGCACTTAATGACGGTGGCATTGAAGCAGCAAAAGAAGTTTGCCGAACCACTAGAGGTCCGGTTGCAAGTATTTTTTATCAAGGCCTAGACCGTTACGACGCAGGTATTGATGTAGTTGAGAAATCTGTTGTTTCTTACGGATCTGTTCAAATGGGTCAATTAGAAAACGGTTTAACTTGGATAGCATTATTTATTGCTCTTGCTCCAATGTTAGGTTTCTTAGGTACAGTTATCGGTATGATTGGTGCTTTCGATGCTATCGAAGCAGCAGGTGATATTAACCCTTCTTTGGTTGCCGGTGGTATTAAAGTAGCTCTTATCACTACCGTTGGTGGTCTTATTGTTGCTATGATTCTACAGGTTTTCTACAATTATATTATTGGAAAAATTGACTCTATCGTTAACTCAATGGAAGATGCTTCAATTTCTCTTATTGATATTTTAGTAGATTTTAACGCAAAGAAAAAATAATTTTAAAATTTTGAATCATGTTAAATAAAATAGTTAAAATATTTGGATATGTCATCATTGGAGTTTCAGCACTTATTGGTGTGTTGTTCTTCGTATTTGATGCAAAAGTCCTAGATGCGGGCGTAGAAGCCATGAAGGATCTACCACAGGAAATGAAAACCTTGGAAATCGAAAAACTTGCAGATGGTTGGGGCGGATTGGTTCTAAACTTCTCAATGGTTTTATTCATTGCATCAACTGTAATAGCAATTGGATTTGTTATCTATAACTTTATTGCAGATGCAATTGATAATCCTAAAAGTGCCATTAAACCAGTAATTTCTGTAGTTATTGTAGGTTTAATTTTTATTCTTTCTTATTCTATGGCAGGAGATTTAATGCCAAATTTTTTGGGGGCAAAAAACTTTGACTTAACCCCATCAACTATTAAGTGGGTAGAAACCTCTTTGTATGCAATGTATTTCTTTATGGGAATTACAGTAATAGCATTGGTTTACACCGAGCTTTCTAGAATTTGGAGATAATGCACATATTGCAAATTAAATTAAATTAAATTATTATGGCAAAACGAGAATTAGGAGAAATAAATGCAGGTTCGATGGCAGACATTGCCTTCTTGCTTCTTATTTTCTTCCTTGTAACCACCACAATGGATGTGGATACCGGTATTGCCCGTCAATTACCTCCTATTCCTGAGAAAACAGATATTACCGAAGTTGATATCAACAAAAGAAATGTTTTTGTTGTACTTATCAACGCACAGGACAGGTTATTGGTTAACGGAAAGCCTATGGATATCAATGATTTAAGGGAAAAAGCTATTGAGTTTATCAAAAGCGATCCTAATAATCCTACATTACCAGAAATGGACGAGGTGACAATAGAAGGTATTCCTAATATTGTATTGGTTGGAAAGGGAGTAATATCTTTGCAGAACGACCGTGGTACAACTTATGGAAGATATATGGCAGTCCAGAACGAATTAGTTGCAGCATATAATATTCTTAGAGACGAAGCTGCAATGAAATATTTTGGCAAGGAAAAATATGACCTGCTTGACGACGGACAGCAAAAAGCTGTTAGAGATGTTGTTCCTCAGAGAATTTCTGAAGCAGAACCTAAAAACATAGGAGGAAGATAATTATGGCTAAATTCGGACAAAAAAAGAAAAAAGCTTCAGCTGTGATTTCAACAGCTTCGCTTCCTGATATTGTTTTTATGATTCTTTTCTTCTTTATGGTTACGACCACAATGCGCGAGGTTGAATTAAAAATTGATCTTACAAATAAGGACTTACCTGAAGCAACTGAAATAAAAAAACTAGAGAAGAAATCTTTGGTTAGTTACATTTATGTTGGTAAACCTAAAGCTAACTTCGCACGTATTTACGGTACAGAACCGCGTATTCAGCTTAACTCAGCATTTGCAGAATTATCGGATATTTACGAATATATTCTAGCTGAAAGACAAGAACGCGACGAAGCAGAAGTTCCTTTTATGACTACCTCACTTAAGGTTCATCAAGATACCAAAATGGGTATTGTAACTGACATTAAACAGGAATTACGTAAAGCAGCAGCTTTAAAAATCAATTACTCTGCGAGAAAAGACAACTAGTTGTCTCTAATATAAAAAGAAAAAAGTGCAATATCGTAAGATTTGCACTTTTTCTTATTTATCTAAAACATACTTAATTATTAATAGTATTTTTGCAGAAGCCTAGCCAACCAATTTAGATTTATATCGTTATGTTCATATAAAAACTTTAATTATTATGAAAAAAATATTCATACTCTTATCAAGCCTAGTTGTTATGGTGCAATTTGCATATTCGCAATATATACCTACGCCAGACACTAGATTAACAGCTGTTTACTCTCAGGATTACCTTAACGATCTTACAGCTGGCGGTCCACAAGAACTAGTTTACTTAAATTGGTATCTCGACAACTCTTACAAAGTTGTTTACGCAGGAATGGAAAAATGTGAGTTAATGCCGTATCTCGAATCATTTGATCCGACCACAAAGACAATCACAGGAAATGTTGAATCAATTGACGAAGGCAATTTTAATATTTTGCTCTATTCATTTGAAAGACAGTATTCAAAAAAGACATATTATCGAATTGGGAATACTGGTTATGCAATTGAATTCGAATCTCATAAGAAATTAGCTGAAAACTTTAAAAGGTATCAAGATGAAAACTAAAAAATTAAAAATATTAGCAACTGCAATATTATTGCTAGGCTTCGCAAACTTGTACTCTCAAAATTATTTGATTAGCGCTGGCGGAACAATTAATACATGTGGAGGCACATTATATGATTCCGGTGGAGCTGGAGGAAACTACGGCACTAGCGAAAACTATACAATAACCCTTTGTAGTACAATTCCGGGTGCCACTATGACACTCGAATTCACAGAATTCAATCTTGAGTCTGCAACATTCGACCATCTTAGTATATATGATGGTGCTAATACTACAGGTCCTGTAATTATTACAAATGCTGGGTCTACAAGTTTAAATGGGCAAACTATCGAATCTAGTGGAACATGTCTAACATTAGTGTGGGTAACAGATGGTTCTGTAACATATTCTGGATTCGCAGCCACAATTAGTTGCGGGTTTCCATGTCAGGATTTTACTATTGGATTAATTAGTTCTGTACCAGCCTTAACACCTCCAACAGATTCTCTTTGGATAGATGTTTGCCAAGGTACTGATGTTTCATTTACAGCACAAGGAACATATCCGAATAATGGGATCGATTACACACAATCAGATGCTTCAACAACTTGGTCGTGGATGATTGTTTCTGAAGCTGGGCAAATAGACATTGTTGGGGTTGGGATGAATGTCTTAAACTATACATTTAATGATCCAGGAGGATACCATATAAATCTTATGGCAACTGATGAAAACGGTTGCTCGATGCCTATTACTGATCCTTGGAGAGTAAGAGTTTCATTAAGTCCAACATTTTTAGGAACAACTGGAACAGGTGGATGTCCAAGTACAGACATGGACTTAACGGGTCTTTGGCAAATAGAACCTTGGCTTCTTGAAGTTCCTGAAATTGCATTTGTTGACGTTTGTTTCGAAGATGTTGTTGGAGTTGACCAAGAACAATGTTTTACTCATAACGCATTTGCCCCAGGTCAGTTTATTACAGCTGCATCCGATGTTGAATCTATTTGTATGACAATGGAACATTCCTATATGGGTGACCTTGACATCTGGATTGAATGTCCAAATGGACAAACGAGTACATTGTTTGAACAAGCATGTAGTTCAACATATTTTGGAGTTCCTGACCAACTAGACGATTGTAATCCTGGCGTTGGGTGGAATTACTGCTGGACCATGGCAGCACCATCTTTAATGTCTGCAAATTGTAATTTTGGTAACTCCCTACCAGCAGGAAACTATCTTCCAGTAGAAAACTTTAGTTCTTTAATTGGCTGTCCATTAAATGGTGAATGGTGTATCCACTTTCTCGATAATCTTGGAGCCGATGATGGTAACGTTTTTACTGTGGAACTTCACTTTGCTGATTATCTTATTCCTGGAGCAGATAACGTTTGGACATATACAACAGACATTTCCAATACTGATGTTTATTGGACAGGTGAAGATGTTGATACTGATGTTAATGGAATTGCAGTTGTTTCACCTTTAACCTCTGGTGATTTAGACTATACATTTACAGTAACTGATAACTTTGGTTGCTCTTATGATACAATTATTCAGATATCAGTTTTGCCAGCAAATGACCCTAGCTGTTGTGTACAACCAGTAACTACAGCTGGTCCTGACGACCATGTTTGTACAAATACCTATACTTTCAACGCAACAATGGCAACAGGAAACACAGGAACATGGACATTGATAAGTGGGCCAGGTACCGTTACTTGGACTAATCAAAATTCTCCGCACGCAATTGTAAGAGCAAATAGCTGGGGTTCTTATGAATTTGAATGGACAGAACAAAACCTAACCCCAACTTGTAGCGATGCAGACAGGATTATTGTAGAGTTCTACCCTGTTCCAACAACTACTTTTACATTCGACCCAATATTGTGTAATGCAGATCAATCAACAATTACCTATACTGGAAACATGGCTTCAACTGCAACATTTAATTGGAACTTCGATGGAGCAACCATTGTTAGCGGTACCGGAATTGGTCCATATGAAATCTCATGGTTAACAGCTGGTGCTCATTCAATAGGATTGCAAGTTAGTGCAAATGGTTGCAACTCACCCGACACTCTGGTTAATATTAACAACCCTGTTATTCTAACGCATACGCTAGTAGTTGAAGACGACCCTTGTTTTGCAAGTTGTAACGGTCGAGCCGAAATCACAACCGTAGGTGGAACATTGCCATACAATTACTCGTGGGGT
>JBBQCZ010000154.1:0-8798 GCA_038319215.1 Bacteroidales bacterium
AGGACATGGTTCTTGGTTTGTATTATCTTACAAAAGAACGCAGAGGAGTAATGGGTGAAGGTAAAATATATTATTCTCCTGAAGAAGTAACTATTGCTTATAACGAAGGCAAGCTCGATCTTCATGCTATTATTAAAGTAAGAACAGAGGATATAAACGAAAACAGTGAGATCGTTACAAAAATGATTGAAACCACTGCTGGCCGAGTTCTATTTAATAAAATAGTTCCAAGAGAATACGGATATATTAATGAGTTACTTACAAAGAAGTCTTTACGTGATATCATTGGTAATCTTGTTGGACGATTTGGAACTGCGGTAACTGCAAAATTCTTGGATGATATCAAAGACCTTGGATATTATAATGCATTTATTGGTGGCTTGTCTTTTAATCTGGACAATGTAATTGTTCCAGATGAAAAACAGGAATTAGTTGATGAAGGATATGGTCAGGTTGATGAAATTATGTTCAACTACGAAAATGGTTTTATCACTGATAATGAAAGATATAATCAAGTAATTGATGTTTGGACAAATATCAACGCTAGATTGAGTATCGAGGTGATGAGAAAGTTATCAACTGACAACCAAGGTTTCAACGCTGTTTATATGATGCTTGACTCTGGTGCCAGAGGTTCAAAAGAGCAGATTAGTCAGTTATGTGGTATGAGAGGACTTATGGCAAAACCACAAAAATCTGGTGTTGCCACTAGTGAGATTATTGAAAATCCAATTTTATCTAACTTTAAAGAAGGACTTTCTATTCTTGAGTATTTTATTTCTACTCACGGTGCTCGTAAAGGTCTTGCTGATACGGCTCTTAAAACTGCCGATGCAGGTTACTTAACAAGACGTTTAGTTGATGTTTCTCAGGATGTCGTAATTACTGAAGAAGATTGTGGTACTTTGAGAGGATTGGTAGCTTCTGAATTAAAGAAAAATGATGAAGAGGTAATTGAATCTCTATATGATCGTATTTTAGGTCGTACTAGTGTTCATGATATTTATCATCCACAAACAGAAGAACTTATTGTTGGTTCTGGTGACGAAATTACTGAGAAGGTTGCTAAAGCAATTGCAGATTCTCCAATCGAAAAAGTTGAAATACGTTCGGTATTAACTTGCGAATCTCGTAAGGGTGTTTGTACCAAATGTTATGGACGTAACCTCGCAACCAGAAGAATGGTTCAAAAAGGTGAAGCTGTTGGAGTTATTGCGGCTCAATCAATTGGAGAGCCTGGTACTCAGCTTACTCTTCGTACTTTCCATATGGGGGGGGTTGCTGGTAATGTTGCTACCGAATCGTCAATTACTGCAAAGTATGATGGTATTTTAGAAATAGACGAGTTAAGAACAGTTTCTCGTGAGGAATCTGACGGAACAAGTGTTGATATTGTTGTAACACGTATGGCCGAGATGAAGATTGTTGACGTTAAAACAAAAATTCCTTTGGTAAACAAACCAATACCTTATGGTTCGAAATTATTTTTCAAACCTGGGGATATGATTAAAAAGGGTGATAAGGTTTGTGAATGGGACTTATATAATATTGTTATTGTTAGTGAATTCAGTGGAAAGTTGATGTTCGAAGATGTTATCGAAGGTATCAACTATAAAGATGAAGTTGCTGCACAAACTGGTTTTAGTGAAAAAATTATCATTGAAACTAAAGATAAATCAAAAATTCCTGTTGCAAAAATTGTAGATAAGAGCAAAGAGGTTTTAGCAACCTACAACTTACCAGTGGGTGCACGTCTTGTGAAAAATGAAAAAGACGAAATCAAAACTGGTGATATTTTAATTAAAATGCCTAGAATAGTTGGTAAGGGTGGTGATATCACTGGAGGATTACCTCGTGTAACTGAGTTGTTCGAAGCTCGTAACCCTTCAAATCCTGCTGTTGTTTCTGAAATTGATGGCGAAGTTAGTTTTGGTAAGATTAAAAGAGGTAACCGTGAGATTGAGATCAAATCAAAAGAAGGAAATGTTAAAAAATATTTGGTTTCTCTGTCAAAGCAAATTCTTGTTCAACCTAACGACTATATAAAGGCTGGTACTGCTTTAATTGATGGCGCAATCACACCAAGTGATATTCTTTCTATTAAAGGACCTACAGAAGTTCAGGAATATCTAGTTAATGAGATTCAGGACGTTTATCGTTTGCAAGGTGTGAAAATTAATGACAAACATTTCGAAACAATTGTACGACAAATGATGAGAAAAGTTGTTGTTGAAGAACCTGGAGATACTCAATTCCTCGAAAAACAAATTGTTGATAAATGGGATTTCAGAGAAGAAAACGATAGCGTATATGATAAAAAAGTTGTTGTTGATGCTGGAGATTCTTCTAATTTCCTACCTGGACAAATGATTTCTTATCGTAGACTCAGAGACGAAAATTCAATGCTTAAACGTAAAGACTTACGTCTTGTAGAAGTTAGAGACGCTTTGCCTGCAACTTCAAGCCAGATACTTCAGGGTATTACTAGAGCTGCTCTTCAAACAAACAGCTTTATGTCTGCAGCATCTTTCCAGGAAACTACAAAAGTACTGAACGAGGCTGCAATTAGAGCAAAAGTTGACAGACTTGAAGGTTTGAAAGAAAACGTAATTGTTGGGCATCTTATTCCTGCCGGTACTGGTCAGCGTGAGTTTCAAACAATGAAGGTTGCTTCAAAACAAGTGTCTGATAGATTCTTAACTGAAGAAGTAGAAACTGAAATAAAATTATAATAATTATGGACGATAAAAATAAACAAAATCAGATTAACATCGAATTGACTGAAGAGGCTGGACAAGGGATTTATGCAAATCTTGCTGTTATTACTCATTCTTCATCAGAATTTGTTCTGGATTTTGTTAGAATTATGCCTGGATTACCAAAAGCTAAAGTGCAGTCGAGGATTATTTTAACTCCGGAACACGCTAAAAGGCTTATGGGAGCTCTTCAGGAGAATATTTCAAAGTTTGAATCTGTTAATGGACCAATTAAAATTTCTGGAAATCCAGGTAATCCTATTCCGATGAATTTCGGTGGCCCAACAGCTCAGGCTTAGTTGTTGTTCATTTAAAATTATAAATATCTAAATATTAAAGGGAGAAATCATAATTTGATTTCTCCCTTTTCTTTTTTTTTTGTATTTTTGTAATATGTCAACACGTGTATTTATAGCAATTTTGTTTCTATCTTTTTTTGCATTACAATCGTGCTTTAAAATTGAAACTTATCCCCCTGAACCAAAGATAGAATTTTTGGATTTTATTTTCGTTGATACTGTTGACGTTTTAGGCAATATTGTTCTTGAGGGTACTTTACATTTATATTTTGAAGACGGCGATGGAGATGTGGGTTTTGATACTACCACTCCTAGAAAAAATACAATATTCTTAGAAAAATTTATTGTTGTAAACGGACAGGAAGTTTTAGCTGATGTTGCAATACCTTTAGATTATTATGTCCCAAAATTTGAAAACTCAAATGAAGTTTCTACAATAAAAGGTGAAATGTTTGTTAATGATTTGAATGAAATGATGCCGTTTGATAGCGATACTATTCTGTATAAGTTTTACATTGTCGATCGTGCTGGACATAAGAGTAATGTTGAAAGCACGGGCTATTTAGTTCTGAAGTAGTTATTCCTTTGGAATTTTAGCTTTGTCGAAACTTTTAAAATATTCAAAACTAAATTCTTCGTTAATACTGTTGTATAATTCAATTACTAGATTTATTTTTAATTTTAGATTATTGTAATTGTTGTAAATACTCCAAAATTCGCTTACCGGACAGAATATGTTTTTTGCAATGCTATTTAAGTCATTTTCTGAACCAGACATTGCATATTCATAAAGAAACCCTTGTTTATGGTAAAAATCATCGTAATCTTGACCGGCTTTACCTTTTTTAATTTCGTTAACGCCACCTTGTCCATATTCAAAATCATCATCATTTATTAAACACCATCTTTTATCATAAGTAGATGGTGCATATTTTCTAAGCAAAATGCTCGAGAATTCTGCATGAAAGAGTTGTTCAATATATTGATCTGTGTAACCATTATTTATGCCTTTGTTTGTTAAAAATACAACATTATTGGAATTTGTTCCCCCATAAGGTTGTCCATAAAATTTCATCTCTTTAAAAATGAAAATATATTTTAAATTATTTTGTAGAACTTCAACAGGGTATTTGTCCAAAGCTCGGAAGATTATCTCAATGCTTCTATCTATTTCAGACGAGTTGAGAGATTCTGCTTGACCTTGTATCTTTCCTCCACGCCACGATTCTGGAAACATATCATCGGATGTGTTATAGTATATTTTTACTCCCGAGTTTTTATGTGTAAAATAGTCTGCGCAAAATAAACTTGAACTGAATAATAGGAAAATTATAATCGTTAAAATATAAAACTTCATTTTATTAATTTAGTAGGTGAGTATTATGGTGGTAAAAAATTATGCCTCGTTCCATTCTTTATAAAACTGATCTAAATATAACTGCATGAATGTATGACGTTCCTCTGCAATTATCTTACCTGTTTTTGTATTCATTTTTTCTTTTAAGAGTAGAAGCTTTTCGTAAAAATGGTTTATTGTTGGTGCTGTGCTTTTTCTGTACTGTTCTGGTGTCATATTCATATCTGGTTGAATATTCGGATTGTAGAACTCCCTTTTTTTATACCCGCCATAACTAAAAGCTCTGGCAATTCCTATAGCCCCAATAGCATCAAGCCTGTCAGCATCTTGAACAATGTTAAGCTCTATAGATTTAAAAATTGTTTGGGTATTCCCACCTTTAAAAGAGATATTTTTAATGATATTAATAACATGAATTGCATCGCTATTTTCGACTTTAAGATTCTTTAAAAATGCAAATGCTTTGTCGGGACCAATTTTTTCGTCTCCATTATTAAATTTTGCATCAGCAATGTCATGTAAAAGAGAAGCTAATTCAATAATAAAAATGTCGCCATTTTCTGATTTTGCAATTTTTAAAGCAGTATTTCTAACCCTTAAAGCGTGCCACCAGTCATGCCCCGACTCACTTTCTTCTAGTTCTTGCTTTACAAATTTAATTGTCTCGCTGATAATGTCTTGTTTATAATCCATACCTATTGTTTGTAAAACAAATTTAAACAAATTAAAATTTATCTTAACTTCGCAGGGTAAATATTTTTTTAATGATTGATCCAGTAACCGTAGGACGAATAATTGATGCAGCTCAGATAACAGAAGTTATACAAGATTTTATTTCATTAAAGAGAAGAGGGGCCAATTTTCTTGGGCTTTGTCCATTTCATAATGAGAAAACTCCTTCGTTTACAGTGAGCCCAGCTAAAGGAATATTTAAATGTTTTGGCTGTGGTAAAGGTGGTAACTCCGTTAATTTTATAATGGAGCATGAGCATCTTACTTATCCAGATGCACTAAAATATCTTGCTAAAAAATATAGTATTGAAGTAGAAGAAAAAGAGCTTACAGAGGAAGACAAAAAGTTGGGAAACGAGCGCGAAAGTCTTATGATTGTTAATGAATTCGCATCCAAATATTTTTCAAACTCCTTGTTAAATTCTGAAGAAGGAATTGCTGTTGGCTTGAGTTACTTTCGCGAGAGAGGCTTTACTGAACAAATAATTAATGAGTTTAGGCTTGGATACAGCCCAGAAGAAAGAAATGCATTTACAAATAATGCTCTTAAAAATGGTTATAAATCTGAGTTTCTTGAGAAGACAGGGTTAAGTATTTTTAAAGACGATTATACCGCAGATAGATTTGCTGGTAGAGTTATGTTCCCCATTTTCAGCTTATCAGGACAGGTTATAGGGTTTGGAGGGAGAATACTTAAAACTGATAAAAAAACTGCAAAATATTTAAATTCTCCAGAGTCGCCTGTTTACAGTAAAAGTAAAGTTCTTTACGGATTATTTCAGGCTAAACAGGAGATAATAAAGCAACAGAAATGTTATTTGGTTGAAGGATATACAGATGTAATTTCTCTGTTTATGTCTGGAATTAAAAACGTTGTTGCTTCATCGGGAACATCGCTTACTGAGGATCAGATAAGAATGATCCATCGCTTTACGGAGGATGTTACAATTCTTTACGATGGCGACGCTGCTGGAATAAAGGCTTCGCTGCGAGGAATAGATATGATTTTAGAGCAAGGCTTAAATGTGCGGATTGTTCTTTTCCCAGACGGTGAGGATCCAGATTCTTTTTCGAGAAAAAACGGCAGTGCTGGTACAATTGAATATTTAAATAAAAATGAACAGGATTTTATTGCTTTTAAAACAAAGTTGCTTTATGAGGATGCCAAGAATGATCCAATAAAAAGGGCTTCATTAATATCTGATATCGTTAAATCAATTTCCGTAATTGATGACAGTATTAAGCAGTCTGTTTATATTCAAGAGTGTAGTAATATTTTAAGTATTGATGAGAATGTTCTTTATGCTGAAGTTGTTAAAATTAGGCGCAGAAAGATAGAAGAAGCTCAAAAACAACAATACAGGAGTGTTTTACCCGTAAACATCAAAGCTATTCCTGCAGTTCCTGGGTTTATCGATAGAATTTATTATGAGATACAAGAACACGAAATAATAAGAATTTTATTGCTTTACGGAAATGTTGTTGTTAGTTTTGAAGACAGGGAAAAAGATGTGAAGTATGAGATTAAAGTTGCCGACTATGTAATTGATCAGTTGCGTAACGATGAACTGGAAATGAAAAATGTATTGAATCAAAAAATATTCGTTCTTGCTGAGAATTTAATTATAGCTGAACAAACTATTGAAACCGAATTTTTTATAATGCATCCAGATCCTGAAATAAGCAGGCTATCTGCAGACCTATGTTCGACTAAACATCAACTTAGTCCATTGTGGGAAAAAAGAGGGTCGCCACTATTAAAAGAGGAAAAGAAATTACCTGAGATACTTGAGGATTTGTTTATAAAGTATAAGCTTAACATTACAAAAGAAGCCAAGAAAAAACTAGATGAGGAATTAAAAATAGCTAAAACTGAAAATAATTCAGAAAAGTTAAATGAAATAATGACTAAAATTATAAAAATTAAAGAAATAATTAAACTTTTATCAGACATGCAAAATAGAGCAATTCTGTAAAAAAAAAGTCCGAAATGTTTCGGACTTTTTTTTATTCTTTATTTTTGAAAGAAACTCAATTTTCTAATAAATGGATTGTAACCCATTGCTTTTAAGTTGTCTAATGCAACTTTAGCATCTTTATATGAGTTAAACTCGCCCACATAGTATCTATACCAACCATCATCAGAATGATTCATCTTAACACCTACGAGGTCTGCAAAATAATTCATTGATTTCTGATTTTTCAAAGCAAAAATCTGTATTGTGTATTTCTTGTCGGCTGAAACTTCAATATCAGTATCTCCGGTGGTTCCGTTAATTCCATTTTGTGGATCTATATTCGTATTATCACCTGATTTAATGTTAAATGGTAATATGGCAAGTATGCTTTCGCTTCCCTGAGCCATAACTTTAAACTCGGCTCTACGGTTAAACTTTCTACCTGTTGGATTATCTCTTCCGTCAGGTGTTGTATTTGCTGCTATTGGGTTGTCTTCACCAAATTTCTCAGTGATGATACTTTCTGGTTTATTTCCTTTAGCAACTAAATAATCTTTCACAGATTTTGAACGACGATATGATAATAAGTAGTTGTATTCATTCGAACCAAACCAGTCTGTATGTCCACCGATCTCTATTCTTGCATCTGGGTTATCATTCATATATTGGGCAAGCATATCAAGATTGTTGAAAAATTCAGCCCTTATATAGTATTTATCAAAATCGAATAAAATATTGGAAATTGTAATCGTCTTTCTGTCGCCATGAATAGTATCTCCAACAGGTAATTGATTTATAGCGATATCCTGACTTTTCTCTCTCATATCTAAACCGTAAACATCATTGTAACCTTGAGGATAAGACCCATTAAGGTAAATATTATCTTTAGATAAACCTTTAGATGTCAAATATTCAATTATTGCATTCGATCTTTTCTGGTCTCTAACTGGATCAGCTCCAATAATTGGCAAGTTTACATTTACAATCATCTTTGCAGCATTAGATTCCCATTCTTTGTCTTTTAAAATCACTTTATTCAAAGTTGAAATGGCTTCATCATCTAATCTAAACTCTCCTTTGTCAAAATAAACGAAGTCGTGCATCAAATAAGCTTGTAATAGGACAGGATCAAGCTCGATAGGTAAAAAGTCTGATGTGAAAAGTTTTACATCACTTTTAGATGGAGTATATTCAATTGAATGAATTAAATGTCCTGCTGCTTCATAAGAAATTTCATAATCACTATCAGGAAGTAATACAATTAAATATCTACCATCTTTTATATTTGGCCTGTATATACCAACATATTCTTCGGTTTTAATATCACGAACTGCAATTACTAAATCTTCTGGGATATTGTTATTAATATCAGAAACAATTCCATCGTAAACAATCAAATTGTTATCATAAACTCCGGCTTGTAAAATTTCATAAAGGTCAAGATCTCCATAACCATCATCTTTAACAGTTGCAATATATCCTCTTCGTCCATCCATGTTCATTACGTAAGAAACGTCATCATCTGGAGTATTGATAGGGTAGCCAAGGTTTACAGGTTCAGAAAAAGAACCGTCTCTACCCATTATTGAGTAAAAAACATCATATCCACCCATGCTAGTATGTCCTTTAGAACTAAAGAATAATGTCACTCCATCGGGATGCACATAAGGCGATTCTTCATCATAAGGGCTATTAA
>JBBQCZ010000155.1:0-8794 GCA_038319215.1 Bacteroidales bacterium
TTATTAGTAGGTTCTTCTTTTGCAAAAGGCTTGTCGGTTTCGACTGGTATTCCTTTAATAGGTGTAAATCATTTACATGGGCATATTTTTGCTCATTTTCTTAGGGAAAAAGATGAAGATTTGTTTGTGCCAAATTTCCCATATATGTGCTTGTTAGTCTCAGGTGGACACACTCAAATAGTTGTCATTAATAATTATGTTGATTATGAAATTATTGGAACAACCATAGACGACGCAGCAGGTGAAGCATTTGATAAATGTGCTAAAGTTATGGGACTAGGTTATCCTGGGGGGCCAGTAATTGACAAATTAGCACAGAATGGGGATAGAACTAAATTTAAATTTGGAAAACCCAGGGTGAAAGGGCTAGATTATAGTTTTAGTGGTTTGAAAACCTCATTCTTATATTTTTTACGCGATCAATTAAAAATAAATAGTAATTTTATTCAAGACAACCTTAATGATCTTTGTGCGTCTTTACAATCGGAAATTGTAGAAATTTTGCTCGATAAACTTAATAAGGCTGTAAAAATGACAGGTATTAAAGAAATCGCGGTTTCGGGCGGAGTATCAGCAAACTCAGGATTAAGGAGCGCACTGACACAGCTTGGCGAGAACAACGGATGGCAAGTTTACTTACCAAAAATAAAATACACCACAGATAATGCTGCTATGATTGCTCTTGTCGGATATCATCGTTTTCAAGCAGGTAAAATTGATAATCTGGATGTTTTACCTCATGCCAGATTAACTTTTTCACCATAATTAAGTTATTTTGTACTTATTTAGACTGTAAATGTTATTTTTGGTCTTAAATTTGTAAAAACGTAAAAGATTTTAATAAACAAATACATTAACATTTTAAATTTGATATTATGAGAAGGATTTTATTTTTAGTTTTCGCAGTTGCATTTTCAACAGCAATTTTCGCACAGCAGTCAGGACCAGCAATTTCATGGACAGATAACGTACATGATTTTGGTACATTTAAAGAAGAAGTTGGTTTGCAGACTTACAAATTTGAGTTTATTAATACAGGAAACGAGCCATTATTTATTACCAATGTAAAAGCTTCATGTGGATGTACAGCAACTGATTATTCAAAAGAGCCTGTTCAACCTGGTGGAAAAGGATTCGTATCAGCTACTTATAATCCAAAAGGACGTCCTGGTAAATTTAACAAATCTATTACTGTAACTTCTAATGAGTTTCAACCAACATCTGTAATAAGGATCACAGGTGAAGTTATTCCTACTCCAGTAGAACCAGTAGCACCAACAGCTAATTAATATTATAAATTAAATTATTATGAAAAAGTCAATGTTTGTTTTTGTAGGATTACTTCTTTCACTGTTAACATTCGGTCAGTTGCAAGAGCAATCTATTTCATGGGTAACTACTACTCACGATTTTGGAGTAATCAAAGAAGAAGGCGGATTACAAAGCTTTCAGTATGATTTTGTAAATAAAGGAAAAGAGGCAATTTATATTACCAAAGTTGATGTGTCTTGTGGTTGTACTGCAACTGATTACACAAAAGAACCTATACAGCCAGGTGCAAAAGGTTATGTTATCGCTACATATAATCCTTTAGGCCGCCCCGGAAAATTCACAAAATCAGTAACTGTTAATACAAACGAGGTGCAGCCAACAACCGTTCTTAGGTTCGAGGGAGAAGTAACACCTAAACCAGTAGAAACAACAAATTAGTAAAAATTAAATTTTATTTATCATGAAAAAAACAGGATTATTGTTATCGTTTTTAGTTTTCTCACTTGTCATTTTGGCACAAACACAGCAGCCTAGTATGTCATGGGATAAGACTTCGCATAACTTTGGTGCATTTAAAGAGGAGGATGGACTTCAATCCGCCACATTTATTTTTACCAACACAGGAAGCACGGATTTGTATGTTACTAATGTTAAAGCTTCTTGTGGATGTACTGCAACAGACTATACAAAAGAGCCTGTACAACCTGGAGCAAAGGGGTTTGTAAAAGCAACTTATGATCCTAAAAATCGTCCTGGTAAATTTAATAAATCTATAACCGTTACTGCTAATACTGAGAATCCAACAACATTATTGCGCATTGAGGGTGAAGTAGTTCCACGCGAAAAAGGAATTGAAGATTTTTATCCTAAAGAGTTTGGTGACATCAGACTAATAACTTCTCATCTTGCATTTACTAAAGTTTATAATAACCAAACTGTTACTGATACCATTGGTATTGTAAACATGGGTACCGAACCAATTGAAATTACTTTTGAAAATGTTCCTGAACATATTGCAATTTCTGTTTCTCCTAAAAAAATAGCGGGTAAAAAAGGTAGCGAAACTCATGGACAATTGGGTGTTATAACAATAACCTATGATGGTCAAAAGAAAAATGATTGGGGATTTTCAATGGATAGAATAGACATGGTATTAAATGGAGAAAAAGTTTCACAAAACAGATTGTCTGTAAGTGCAACAATTGAAGAAGATTTTTCTCATTTAACAGCAGAGGAACTTGCTAATGCGCCAAAAATGATTTTTGAAAAAACTGATTTTGAATTCGGCACATTAAAAGCTGGTGAAAAAGCAACAAATAATTTTGTCTTTACAAACACTGGTAAGAGCGATTTAGTAATTAGAAAAATTAAAGCTTCTTGTGGTTGTACTGCTACTAATCCAGAAAAAATGGTTATTAAACCAGGTGAAGCAAGCCATATTACTGCAACTTTTAGCTCAGCAGGAAAAAAAGGTGCTCAGAATAAAACTATTACAGTTATTACAAACGATCCTTCTCAACCTAGTATAGTTCTTAAAGTTATTGGAACTGTTGAAGAAGTGACAAACTAAAATATTTAATAAATATTTGAAATGGTCGAATTTGTTCGGCCATTTTTTTTTGTATCTTGCATTATTATTATTAATACTTGAATTAACGATTATAGATATGAGCAATAATTATAATGACCTGGAAATTGAAAAAGTGAAATTCAGTTCACTGTCCACAATTCAAACTATTGGTAAATCAATATTATTGACCATAATATTTTTTCTCGTTGTTGATACAATTATAGTTTCTGCTCAAATGGGCATTGAAAAGCCTTATCATGACGGGATTGTAATTCTAAAATTAAAGCCAGAGTTTAAATATTTGGCAAAAGATAAAGTTGACTTTGGCTCAATTTTTCAAGCTTCATTACTTAAATCATTAGAGTTCAATATCGAAAGAGAATTTCCAAATTCTGATGCACCTGAAAATTTAAAAAACAAATATGGAGTTAAAAATATTGACATATCTGGAATTTGCCGATTAAGTTTCAATGCAGATGAAGATGTATTGCAAGTTATTTCTGAACTTAATAAAATGGAATATTTTGAATATGTTGAGCCTTTATATAAAACAGAGCTGCTTTATGTGCCTAACGATCCGCTGAATCAAACATCTCAATATTGGTTAAACTCTATTCGGGCTTTCGATGCTTGGAATATTTCTCAGGGTGACACAAATATAGTTATTGGAATTTCTGATACTGGAATTGAGTTAGCGCATCCTGAATTGATTTATCAGATAAAATATAATTATGCCGATATGCCTGATGGTATTGATAATGATTTAGACGGTTTTGTTGATAATTTTAGGGGATGGAATTTTGGCGAAAATAATGCAAATGTTCAAGCTGATGCTAGTTATCATGGAGCATGGGTTAGTGGGATTGCTGGAGCCGCAACAGATAATGGTGTTGGATTGTCGGGAGCAGGGTTTAAATGTAAATTACTTCCTTTAAAAATTATGAATTCTGATGGAATTATTGAAAATGCTTTTCAATCGATTGCTTATGCGGCAGAGCATGGTTGCGATGTTGTTAATTGTAGTTGGGGAAGTTCATATTTTCAGCAGATGGCTCAGGATGTTGTAAATTATGCGACAATAAATTACGATTTATTAATAGTTAGCGCAGCCGGAAACACAAATACGGATATAAAGTATTTTCCATCTTCGTATGAGAATGTTTTGTCGGTGGCTGGTACGCAAATGGATGATGAAAAATGGAATCCTGATAACTCGATTTCAAACCAAGGTTCATCATATTCACATTATGTTGATGTTTGTGCTCCTGCTACTAACTTTTATACCGTTGATCTGAATGAAGGTTATGTTTTAGTCTATGGTGGAACATCTTTTGCTTCTCCAATAGTTGCTGGTTGTGCTGGGATATTGAGGTCTTATTTCCCAGATTATAATGCAAATCAAATTGCAGAACTTATAAAAATAAGTGCAGATAATATTGATACAATACCTTATAATTTGCCTTATGCTGGAAAGCTTGGACACGGTAGAATGAATTTGTTTAATGCTCTAACCATGGTGCAAACGCCTTCAATTTTATTTGAATATTTTAATGTTGTTGAGTCGGATGGAGTGGTTACAATTAATGGAAGTTTTACCAATTATTTGGCTGATGCTCTAAATTTAAATATAAGTATCGAACTATTATCAAGTTATGCTGATTTACCTAATACAGAAGTTTACAGTGGAAATTTGTCAGGAATGGGTACTCATATTTCTGAAAATCAAATAATAGTTGTTGAGAATGAGAATATCCCACATGATTATAAAATAGTTTTAAAATTTATTTATACCGCTGACAATTATTCCGGCGAACAGATAATTGAGTTTTATGTAAATCCCGGATATCAAAATATTTCCACAGATAATCTTCAGTTATCAATTGCATCGAGTGGTCGCATTGGTTTTTCTGATGTTAGTAGTGCTATTGGAGATGGCTTTTTATTGAATGATGCATATTCTTTACTTTATGATTGTGGGATAATTTCTGGATTTTCAGCTACCGAACTTTATAGTTCAGTTCGTCAAGCATCTGATTTTGGAACAGTTAATTACCCAATGTTTGTTGAAGTGCCAGAAAATTCAGATTTTCAAATTTCTACCGAGTTTACTGATATAAATGATGTTTCACCAAAAGGAATAAGAATTTTAGAAGATGCGTATTCATGGGCAGGAGTGGATAATAAAGACTTTATTATTGTCGATTATCAAATAATAAACGAAAGTGATTATGATTTTACAAATTTTTATTTTGGTTTATTTACTGATTGGGACTTAGTTGACGCAGCGGTTAACACAGTCGTCTTTGATAATGCTAATAGTTTTATGTATGCTCAAAGCGAATCTTCACAAACTATGTTTGCTGGCATTAAACTTTTGAGTAAACAAGTTGTAAAAAATTATGCTTTAGCTCAAGTTGGTGGGGGCGATGGGGTAATAGATATTAGTGATGGCTTTTTAGATATTGAAAAATTTTATATGATATCGAATTCTAATACGGGATATTTTGGGGAGCCTACAGATGTCGTAGTTTATTCGGGTGCAGGTCCTTTTAATATTTTAACTGGTGATACTATTGTGGTTGGTTTTGCTTTTATCGCTGCTGAAAGTTTGTATTATATCAATAATGCGTTGACTCAAAGTGCGCAGAAGTATGATGATATTCTTCATCCTCAGAGCGTTGAAAATAATTTTGCCACTAGTTTTAATGTCTTTCCAAATCCTGCGCAGGATATTTTAACTGTTAGACCGGAGAATATTAGTTTTGATGAATATAATCTTGAGATATTTAATAGTTTTGGAGATTTAGTAGTTTCCAATAAATATACTGGAGAGTCTAAAATTAATATTTCGTATCTTTCTGACGGAATTTATTTACTAAAGATTCAAATAGCAGATAAAATATTTGTAAAGAAAATTACTAAACTGAACTAGCCCTTTTTTCTAACAGTTTTAATATGTTTATTGAGTCCTTAACGCTTGTTTTCAGCCATTCAGCAAGGATGTCTTCTTTCTCTTGGTCTGTTAGCTGCCATTTAATATCGCTGTTCCTTAATTGTGTTGTTAGATGATAAAGGCAAATAGCTGCAGATACAGAAATGTTATAACTTTCAGTAAATCCAAACATCGGAATTCTAACATATTCGTCAGCAGCGTTCAATGCAATTTCTGATAATCCATGTCTTTCGTATCCAAACAATAATGCTATCTTACCTTTGCTGATGTCAAAATCTGGGAGCTCAGTGTCGTTTGTGTGTGGAGTTGTTGCAACAATACGGTAACCTTGCTCCTTTAATTTATTTATTGCACTAAGAGTATTGTTCTCTTTATTTCTATAATTTACTTTGTTTATCCATTGTGAAGAACCAAGAGACACGTCATGATTCTCAACATATCTGTAATTACTTTCGATCATATGTAAATCATGAATTCCAGCACAATCGCATGACCGCATTACTGCTGAAGCATTATGTGTTTGAAAAATGTCTTCAAGAACTACAGTTATATATCGTGTTCTATCGTTTAATACTTTGTGAAAATTATTTAAACGTTCCGCCGATACTATTTCAGATAAAATCCTTATTGTTTCAACATTATTCATTCTTACAAATTTAATAATTTCTGAATTTCAGAAATAGTTTTATGGTACAAAAATAAAAAAAGGGAGCGAAAAGCTCCCTTTTTCAATAAATTTCTTGACGAAATTACTTAACAGCAAGTTTTAATTCGCTACCAACTGCAAATCTAACAACATTTTTTGCAGGGATATTGATAACTTCGTTTGGTTTTTGTGGATTGCGGCCTTTTCTTGCAGCTCTTTTAGTAACACCAAAAGTACCAAAACCAACTAAAGCGATTTTATCACCACCTTTTAATGTATCAGTTGTAGTTTCTACGAATGCGTCTAATGCTTTTTTTGCGTCAGCTTTAGTTAAGTTAGCTTTTTTTGCAATTGCGTCAATTAATTGTGCTTTGTTCATTTTTTTAATTTTTTTAGGTTAGTAATATTCTTTACTTATCATTGCAAATATAGACACAATAAGGGCTTCAGCAATATTTATCTAAAAAAAATATGCATTTTGTTAATATCTTTGAAAAATTGTTAATAACCCACATGGTTTTGATTGATTTTAGCCCATTTCTTTAGGAAAAGCGACTTGTTTTTGTAACAGAACGATGAATATATGCGGTTAAAAAGTGTGGAAACCCTTGTTAATACGCTAGTTTTAAACCGTTTTTGGCGTTAAAAAAATGTTAAAACGTCAGATTTTTGCAAATTATTGGAAAAAGCAAACTAAAATGTTCTGTTAGTGTTGCAAATAGTGAAGATTAGAAAATAATGCAAATTGTTTTATTTATAAAGTCTGTTACTATTAATAATAGGTATGTTGATAAGTTGTTAATTATAATGTTAATAAAGGAGTTTTTGAAATTCTGATTTCTGTAGAGTTTTAAAGCGGGTATAATTTCTTAAAATTCAAGAGGTAATTTGGAAATGTTGTTTTTATGCGACAGAAATATGTCCAAAGTCAAGTTATAAATACAAGTATTTTTTAAAAAAAAAGATTTTAAAATGTTTTTACTGCTGATTATCAGCTATTTGAAAATGAGATGTAAAAAAAGTTTCAAAAAATTGAAAATAGTTTTTGCAAGTTAATAAAATAATTCTACTTTTGCAGTGGAGAATTGGCAGAGTGGTCGATCGCGGCGGTCTTGAAAACCGTTGATCTGCAAGGGTCCGGGGGTTCGAATCCCTCATTCTCCGCCAAAACATAAAGCAAAAAGATGCAAAGCCCTGATTTCCAACGAAGTCGGGGCTTTTTGTTTTCCCACAAAAGTGCAAAAATACCCCTTTTTTGATGCAATCTGGTGTGCTAATCGGTAGACTAAAAATTTAAGAGGTTAAGTCCACCGATTTAGGTTCCTTTGCACTGATATACAGCACTTTGCATTTTGATTTGTGAACCATTTTATATTGTTTTATACATACTAAAATGAGGTAAATTATGGAAAAAAGAACAACTTTAAGTTTACTGTTCTTCATTAAGAGGACAAAACTGTTAAAAAACGGTGAGGCACCAGTTTACATGAGAATTACTGTTAGAGGATCAAGAGCAGATCTAGCGGTTAATAGAAGTGTTAACCCAGAAATTTGGAGTACTGAAAAAGGTGCTTGTGTTGGAACAACAAAAGAGGCAAGGTTGCTAAATACTTATATTGAAAGTATTAGAGTGCAGATTCATCAAATAGTTAATTATTTACGTGAGGATAACGCTGCTATAACTACTGAAGCAATTCGAAATTCTTTTCTTGGGATAGAAAATGATAATGAAAAGAGAATTATTGAACTTTTTACAGAACATAATCAGAAAATAAAAGCCTTAATTAATATTGACTTTTCTCCCGAAACAATCGAAAGATATGAGACCGCTTTAAAACATACTCGTAACTTTATTATAAGCAAATATAAAAGCGAAGACCTCTATCTTAAAGAGCTTAATCATGAGTTTGTAGTTGATTATGAAATGTACCTTAAAACTGTTCGTAAATGCTCGCATAATACAACAATGAAATATTTAAAAAACTTCAAGAAAATTGTACGTATTGCTATAGCAAACGGACATCTTGATAAAGACCCTTTTGCAAACTATAAAATGCGTCTGAAGAAAGTTGACAGAGGCTTCTTATCTGAAGAGGAACTAAATACAATCATTGCTAAAGATTTCAACAATAAACGCCTGGAGCAAGTTCGTGATTGTTTTGTGTTTTCTTGTTTTACTGGTCTTGCTCATTCTGATTTGAAACGTCTTACTAAAGAACATTTGGTAATTGGAACTGATGGAGCAAATTGGATTAAGATAAAACGTAAGAAAACAGATAATCTGAGCAGTATTCCGATTCTTGATGTAACTCAGCAGCTTCTTGATAAATACAAAAATAATGATGAATGCCTT
>JBBQCZ010000156.1:0-8626 GCA_038319215.1 Bacteroidales bacterium
GTATTGAAACTGCATCAGAGACATTAATGAAATCTATTAATAAAGGAGAAACTGTCAAACAAGTTATTGATGCAATTAATCTAGCTAAAAGTATAGGTTATCATGTGAGTGCAAATTTCATTTTTGGACTCCCAGGCGAGACTCACAAGGATAGAATAGATGCAATAAAATTAACTAAAACGCTTAAATTAGACTTAGCGAAATACAACAACGCAACACCATATCCAGGCACAGAATTATATTCTATTGCACTATCACAAAAACGATTAAACATTCTTGACGGTTACGAAAATATGAATTCTGTTTCGACTTTCATCGAAAATCCATTTAACAAAATGCCGATGGCATATATACCAGAAGGAAGTACTGAAAAAGAAATCAGACACGATATTTTACATGGATATTTCAGCTTCTATTTCAGCTTTTACAAACTAAAAGGTGTATTTACAAGACCAGATCTCAATAACGCTTGGTTCGATTTCGGACATAGTTTTGTCGATTTTGTTAAAAAATTACCGTCAATAATTCTATTACTAATTTTACTAACAATTAAATTTTCTGGTTTTTTATTGCATGAATGCGGATTCCGAATAAAAAAAGTATTTAAGAAATAAATTCCTTTTCAAACAATTCTGATAAACCTTGCAAAACAACACATTTAGTCTGACATAGATAATAAATAATATTTGATGGTAAATCAAATTAAGATAATATTTTATACCTTTGTTTCCTGTTGGTTGAATTTCTTATAAAAAGCAATTAATTTGAATTTAATATAAGATGTAAAATTCTACTTTGAACAGTAATTATTATTAATACATTTCTAAGTACTTAGATATTTAAGAAATAAATAAAATAAAATAAATGATATTTATAAATCCATCACAAACCAACGATTCTAATATTTTTAAAGAATTTACTCCGTCGATGGTTCCATTTGGAATGGGGTTTTTAATGGCTACTCTGAATGAAAAAAACATTAAAACAGCATTTATAGATGAAATTCATATTAAAGATGTTATATCTAAAGTTGATGAAATAATTGACACATTTACAAAACCTTATATATTTGGATTTAATGTTCTCACAATTTCTTATAATCACGCGTTAGACCTTTCCCGTAAATTAAAAAACAAATATCCTGATTCATGTATTGTTTTTGGCGGAGTTCATTCATCTGTTTTTCCTGCCGAAATTCTAGAGCATGATTTTGTTGATATAGTTGTGAAAGGTGAGGCTGAAAGAATCATGTTTGATCTTTATGATTCCATAAAAAATGGAAAAGACATTTCAAATATTGAAAGTATATCATTTAAGAAAAATGGCGAAATCATACATAATCCAATTTCCGGTTGTTTAATAGAATTAGATGACCTACCAAAATTTCCATTTCATTTATTTTGTGATAAGAAGTATGAGATGAGCTATATTATGACATCTAGAGGATGTCCGCACAGTTGTATTTTCTGTAGTAATAATATTCATGGTAAAAAGAAATACAGGTTTCATTCTACCGAACGAATTATGGCTGACATGTTATGTTTATACAATGAATATAATTGTCGGCATATTAAGATTTATGATGATAATTTTTTGGTTGATGAAGAAAGATTGATTGAACTCGCCGACAGTATTAGAAAAAGTGAAATATTTGGAAACGCAATTTTGAGTTTCCAAGCAAGAGCCGATAATGCATCTAAAGCAATACTTCAGATGCTATACGACGTAGGGTTTAGAGGTATTTATTTTGGTATTGAAACTGCTTCTGAAAAATTATTAGCTACCGTCAAAAAAGGTGAAACAATTGGTCAAATAAAGGAAGCAATTTTTATCGCAAAAAGTATTGGCTATAATGTAAGTGCCAATTTCATTTTTGGACTTCCAGATGAAACGCATAAGGACCGAATTGATGCTATAAAAATGTCAAAAGATTTAAATCTCGATTTAGTCAAATATAATAACCTTATTCCATTTCCTGGAACAGCAATGCTTGCTCGAGCAAAAATAGAAAATTCATTACATATAGTTGGTTTGTATGAAAACTTTTTAGCTACAGCAACTATGTCTGAAAATCCATTTAATAAAATAAGACTTCCATATATTCCTATTAATAATACAGAAAATCAAATTAGGTTTGATATTTTATATTGTACTTTAAGATTTTATTTTAGTTGGAAAAAATTGAAACGAATTTTCGCACCTTCAGATTTCAATTATACTTGGTTTGATTTTGAACTAACTCCAAATGAGAGATTTAAAAAATTTAAAGATGTTATAACTTTATTGTTTCTATTGACAATTAAATTTAGTGAAGTACTTGTTAGATACCCACTAATAACATTTAAAAATAATTTAAAATCATGGAACAATAAAGCATAATAATATTCTTTTTTTTCTTTTTTGATTATACAAAACTATGAAACATGAAAATTTTATTCTTTTTTAAAAGCGACTTTTCAACTGTTCCATTAAGCATAATGACTTTATCTTCGCAGCTCAAAACTCATGGGCATCAATGTGAATTTATAGATTTAAAATTTGAACCAGATTACATAAAGTCAACCTTAGATTTCCAACCAGATATTATTGCCTACTCTATTGTAAGTTTTACATGGAGTTATTACCAAAAGCTTAACTTAAAAATAAGAGAAAATATTGATAGCTTTTCTGTTTTTGGGGGACCCCATTGCACAATATATCCTGATTTCATTAACGAAGAAGGTGTTGACGCAATATGTATTGGTGAAGGTGAAGACGCAATTGTTGAATTAGTACAAAACTTGCAAGAGAAGAAAGATATTACTAACATTCCAAATATTTGGGTAAAAAAAGATAAAACTATTTACAAGAATGAAATAAGAAATCTAGTTTCTAATTTAGATTCTATTCCTTTCCCTGATTATGAACTAATAAACAAATACAGATTTTTCAGAAATAGCGGTGTGTACTATATAATGACATCTAGAGGTTGTCCATATAACTGCACCTATTGCATCAATCATTTTTATCGCCGGCTATATAAAGACAAAGGAAAATACATTAGAAGGCGATCAACCGACAATGTAATTGAAGAATTATTATTAGCCAAAAATACATATAAATCAAAACTCATTATTTTCAATGATGATATTTTCACTTTAGATAGAGAATGGCTAAAGGAATTTTCATCAAAATATAAAGATTTTATTTCTTTACCCTTTGATGCATATACACGCGTTGACACAATAGACGAAGAACTTGTTATTATTCTATCTGATATGGGATGCAAAACCTTATATTTTGGTATAGAATCAGGGAATACTAAATTAAGAAATGAAATTTTAAACAAAAAAATAACTGATGAACAGATAATTAAAGCTAGTTTATTAATTAAAAAATATAAAATCAAATCACTTTCGTTTAATATGTTAAACCTTCCAGGAGAGTCATTAAGTGAAGCTTTTGAAACGGTTACAATCAATTTTCAAAGTAAAGTAGATTATCCAATGGGTTTTGTTTTTCAACCTTTTCCAAATATCGATTTAACAAATTATGCAATAAAATTAAACCTATTAGATTCAAGCAATAAGCATTTTCATGATAGTCTAATTCACGGAAAAGGTCTTATTTTAAACAAAGATAGAGTTGAAATCACACGATTAAGGTACTTCTTCATTATTGCTTGCAAATTCCCGTTTACAATTCCAATTATAAAATTACTGATTAAACTGCCATTAGATTTTCTATATTTACTTATATTAACTTTTTCGCGAGGACTAATCCTTTTGTTCACAATGTATCGTCCTAGTGTCAAGCAAGTTAGTATATTTTATTTATTATCCCCTATTAGAATAATTTTAGGTTTAACAAGTAGATTTTTTAGAATAATTAAAAAGAGTTAGATTTACGAAATGAAAATTGTTTTTATTCATACATATGATTATTATGAACCACTTGGAATAATGATATTATCAGCATTCTTAAAATCTCATGGACATAATTGTGAATTGGTAGACACAAAGCTTGAGAAAAATTTTAAGAAGACAGTTGAAAAAATAAATCCAGATATAATAGCCTATTCTGTAACATCTAATAAATGGCAGTATTATCAAAAAATAAATGAACAACTTAAAACAAAAATTGCATTTTTTGCAATTTTTGGAGGCCCGCATGCAACTTTTTTCCCAGACCTTATCAACGAACCTGGAGTTGATGCGATATGCAGAGGTGAAGGAGAATATGCATTTCTAGAACTTGCTGACTCACTTGAAAAAAATGAAGATTTCAGCAGAATAAGAAATCTTTGGGTAAAACAAGATGGCCAAATAATTAAAAATGACAATCGCAATTTAATTCAAGACTTAGATTCAATACCTTTTCCCGATAGAGAATTGATAAATAAATATGCGCACTACCGAAAGAGAAGTCGAGTACGCATAATGACATCTAGGGGCTGTCCATATAATTGTTCGTATTGTTTTAACAATCAATACAAAGAGCTTTTCAGTGCAAACGGAACTTACGTTAGACACCGTTCTCCAGCGAATGTTATAAAAGAGTTGGAGGAACTAATCTTATTGAACAAACCCAAGAACCTTGAATTCCACGACGACATTTTCATTTTAAATAAAGACTGGCTTAAAGAATTTGTAAAACTTAAAATCGACAAAAAAATTAACATTCCATATGAAGCAAATGTACGCGTTAACTTAATTACTCCAGAGATTGTAACATTGCTTAAGATTTCAGGTTGTTACTCTGTCCAATTTGGGATTGAAACTGGAAATCAAAATCTTCGCAACAATGTCTTAAAGCGTGGCATTACCGATGATATGATAATTAATTCGTCCATATTATTTAACCAAAATAAAATTAAAACAAATGCATTTAATATGGTTGGAATTCCAGAAGAAACAATTGAAGATACCGTATCTACAATCAAATTAAATGCAAAAGCCAAAGTTACATATTCGATGAACACGATATACCAACCTTTTCCCGGCACAAAACTATCCGACATTGCATATAAAATGGGATTATATAGTGGTGAGATTAACGAATTTGATAAGAACTACTTATATGGAAAAAGCATTATAAAATCAAAAGACAGAAAAAGAATTGAGAGAATGCATTACTTATTCGCTTTTGGAGCAAAATTCCCATTCATGATCCCATTTTTCTTATTCTTGACAAAGTTACCATTAAATAAGATTTACGAGATTTGGTATTTCCTTTTCAGAGCATTCAATGTTATTTTCATATTTAAACGTTTGAGAATAAAAGAACTATTTATATTGGAAAATAAAGGATAATGCTAACATCTATTATTATTCCATATTATAATGAACCTACACTACTACAAGTATTGCATAAAATATTAGTATTAAAAGCAGATAATAGTAATTATGAGTTTGAAATAATTGTTATTAATGATGGTAGTACTGACGAAACAACAAAATTGCTAAAAGACAATCATGAATTATTTTCACAAATAAAATTCGAAGAACATAATAAAAACAGAGGAAAAGGAGCTGCAATAAAAACAGGAATTAAAATTAGCGAAGGCGATATTATTATAATTCAAGATGCAGATCTGGAGTATAATCCTAAAGATATTATCAAAGTTATTGATCCAATAATAAAAGGATTTTCTTTGGTCTGCTATGGGTCAAGATATTTAAACCGTTCACAAATAAGGAAAAATGCCAAAAGAATGATTAAGGAATCGTTTTTCCCAATTTTTGCATATTTAGGTGGGCGAGCAATAACTGGAATGACAACAGTTCTGTTTTGGATTAGACTAACAGATGTGTTAACCTGCTACAAAGCCTTCAAAAGAGACATACTCAAAGATATTGAATTAAAGAATAATGGTTTTCATTTGGAAGGTGAACTAACAGCTAAAATTCTTAAAAGAACTAAAATAATTGAAGTCCCTATTTCATATAAATCTAGAGCTAAATCTGAAGGAAAAAAAATAAGGTGGAAGGATGGATTTCAAATTTTATTTGCAATTATAAAATATAGATTTGTTGAATAAAAGCTCATGAAAATACTATTTATTTACAAATATAAAGACTACGAACCTTTGGGTATGATGACTTTGTCGGCATTGCTAAAAAGTCAAGGTCACCAATGTGTTTATATCGACACTAAGTTCGAGGTTAATATTGTAAAACAAGTTAAAAACCTAGCACCAGATATTATTGCCTACTCTATTTTAACAGGGAATCATTTATACTTTAGAGACATTAATTTAAAACTAAAGAAGAGTTTTAAGTTTTTATCAATATTCGGGGGCCCGCATTGTACTCTATTTCCAGAATTTATAAATGAAGAAGGAGTCGATATAATTAGTATGGGAGAAAGCGAAGATGCTTTGCTTGAATTAGTTAATCGACTTGACTCAAGCGAGAACATTACAAACATACCGAACCTTTACGTTAAGCAAAATGGAGAAATCCACAAGAATGAAATAGCTCCACTGAATATAAATTTAGATGCAATTCCTTTTCCAGATAGGGATTTAGTAAATGTTTACGCTCATTATAAGAAAATGAGTCGTAGAGATGTAATAAGCCTTCGAGGCTGCCCATACCAGTGCACATATTGCTACAACCATGCTTTTAAGGATATTTATAAATCTAAAGGCAAATATGTAAGGCAGCGTTCTGTTGATAATGTTATTGCAGAACTAAAAATATTAAAGGAGAAATATCAGGCTAAAACATTTCATTTTCAAGATGATTTGTTTACAATTAACAAAACTTGGACTCTACAATTTTGTGAGAGATTTAAGAAAGAAATAGGTTTAAAATTTGAAATTCAAGTTAGAGTAAACCATATTGACGAAGAAATTGTAATAGCTCTAAAAGATGCTGGTTGCGTGTGGGCTCTTTACGGCATTGAGACTGGAAATATTTTTATACGGAAAGAATTACTGGAAAGAGATATTACAGATGAGCAGATTCTACAAGTAACTCGTTTGTTTCGTAAGCACCAAATTCGTACCATGTCGGTAAATATGTTAGGATTACCGGAAGAATCATTTGAAAACACAATCGAAACCTTAAACATAAATATTAAGTGCAAACCAGATTATGCTTGGAATTCAATTTATCAACCATATCCTAAAACACAACTAGCACAATACTCAATTGAGAAAGGTTATTTTAAGGGTAACGAAAACGATTTTAGAGAATCATTTCTTTACGGGAAAAGTAAATTATTGACTAAGGATATCAAAAGAATTGTTCGCTTTCATTATTTATTCTCACTAGCAGTAGCTATTCCAAGCCTTAAAGGATTTTTTATTTTTTTAACGAAATTTCCATTTGCAAAAGCATATCAAGTATTATTTTTTATGCATCGGGTATTTGCAGCACTCTTTAGCTTAAAAAGAATAAAGCTTAAAGAAATTTTAGTTTTTGAAGTTTCAAAATATATATTTATTAAAAGAAATTGGGAATAAATATTATTGTTTCGGCTTAGACAGGCTCTTAACAGTAGGAATATTACTTCTTAGGTAAGAATAAATAACTGACAAAAACACCTTACTTTATAAAATTAAAAATCTTTTTCTACAATTATACAATTTATCCTCACAATCAAAAGGATATTATTTATATTTGGTTTTTATTGATTACAGAACAAAACTCTTAATTAAAGTTGCAAAATTTACAATTTTGCAATCGACATTTAAAGAGTTGCAAATAAAAGTAAGATATGATAATTATTGGAGCTGGAAATCTGGGTAAACATATAATCGATCAACTCACTCAAGATAATTACATTGGGGAATTAGCATTTTTTGACGAAGCATGTAATAACGCTTCAATATATGAAAAATTTCAAATAATTCATGATTGGCAAGATTTCTACAACAGACTTGAGACGACTGACAATTCTTTTTTTATTGCAATAGGTAACCCACGCAAGCGAGAAAGAATATTTCGTAAAATTATTGGAGGTATCTATACTTCTGTAATTTCAAAACATGCAAATATTATTTCTACATATTCACAAATTGGCGATGGATCGCTAATACAGCCAGGTTGTTGTATCTCACATAATGTTCGAATAGGAAAATCTAATATCATTCATGCAAACTCACTTATTGGACATGATGTATTTATTGATGATTTTGTTTCAATTGGGTCAAATGTAAATATTTTAAAAGGAGTAGATGTTGGAAAATACTCCATAATTAGTCCTAATTGTTTAATTATGGATAATGTAAAAATAGGTAAGAATGTTTTTATAGAACCAGGGGTTGTTGTTCGCAATGATGTGCCCGATAACGAAACTATTGAGTACCCTTTTTAAAAACGTTTGCAAATTTAGTCATACGATTATAGTTTTTAAACCCTTTTATAGTTTCGTTTTCTACTTCAATTAGTTCCTCTGGGCTAAGTGTGTCAATAAAACAGTCGGGATCTTCTCCAAAAATATCACCAGTCTTATAAAATGCCATAGTACGACAACCGCCACAAGTATAGTTATATTTACAATCCTTGCATTTCCCTTTCAGATTTGATCGATCAACAATTTTAGTAAAAAGCTCGCTTTTAAAAAGTATGTCTTTCAAATCTGTTTCTAATACATTACCACCAGAAACATGATCTAAAAGTAGAGGACAAGGAGCTAC
>JBBQCZ010000157.1:0-8506 GCA_038319215.1 Bacteroidales bacterium
AGTTCTTATTTTTCATACCACGTTTAGTCGTAACCACGATTACTCCGTTTTTGCCTTCCGAACCATACAGAGCCAAAGCATTAACATCTTTGAGTACGGTTATCTGATCAATTTCACTGGCATCAATCAAACTTATATCACGTCCGGGGATACCGTCAATTACATACATAGCGTTGGCAAGACCTCTGATATCACCACCGGCTCTCAGACCGGTAAGCATTCCATCAATATGGTTTAGAGCAGATTCGGTATTGTCATAAGTAATCCGTTCCTCGGGTTTCAGAGAACTCACTGAAGTTACAATATCTCTTTTCTTTTGCTGTACAAAGCCCATATTTACCACATCACCTTCGGAAGCTAAATATTCAGCTTTTTCAAGAGTCAGTTTTTCTTTTAGATTCGAAGCAAGAATATTATACGGTAAAAAACCTGTTTTTTCAATATATACAGTTCCCGTTGCATTTGATTTAATATAACATTTGCCCAAATAATCTGTTGTTAACACTCCAAATGTGCCATATACAGTTGCTCCCTGAACTGGTTTACCTGCATTGTCAACTATAGACAATGGGATGTTTGTATTTTTTGACTTCTGTTGTTGTGCAACCAATGTTGCAGTGAACAAAAACAAAGAACACGCTATTGCAACCATTAATTTATTAATATGTCTTATCATAAATATATTTATTAGATTAAGAATTTATAGTATTATTCAAACAAAATTTCTTACCAACCCGGATTTTGTGGAAATCCCGGATACATTTGAGTCTGATCGGTTGGGAATGGCAACCAAAATTGTTTTGGAAATTCACAAACCCTTGTAAGAAGAAGTGTTTCAGTAAAATTTATATTTTTAAATTTATCCCGCGTTAAATTTGCTGTTGGAGTTATAGTAGGAATTGGATATTTATCCCGGTCAAAATTCAATGCCGTTTTAAGCTTGTACTCCAGTTGGTCAGCCAATTGCCATCTGCGCAAGTCAGTCCAGCGGTCTCCTTCAAAACATAATTCGGTACTTCTTTCGCGACGAACCACATTCATAAATTGAGTACGATTCGCATCGGCAGTCATATCAATTCCAATCGTGTTATAAGCCGTTTCAACATGCGGAACGGCAAACCGGTCGCGAATCATATTAATCACAGCTAATGAAGACGGTGCAGCATCCAAGAATGTATAAACCGGAGCTCTGGTAGCACCATAGGTAGTTGTAGCTGCCAATGCTTCGGCATACATTAAATACACATCGGTCAGACGCATACTTGTCCATGAAGCATTTATACCCGTCACATTATCTACTACACTACCCCCAACAGATGCAGCAACATTAAACGTAATATCGGACCATTTCTTAACAAAATAACCGGTATTGTAAATTTTCTGAAACGGCGCTTTATTATAACCGGTTACAGCAATACCAGCTTTAATTAACCCGGTATTGAATAATTGCAAATATTTATAATTAGGGTCTGCTGATGGGTTATTAATAGCCAAATCACCATCAATCATCATATTTACATAAAATCTGGGGTCACGATTGGAAAATTCGTTTACACCTACTTTACCAAAAGGAGTATTTACTTCGGGGAATGTAGGATCTTCATCACACGCCAATCCATTGGCTGTTCCAAATATTTTGTGAACATATCTATGGTTTGCAGTCATAAAAGTGTTAACGTTGCCGTAAGGCATATAATTTCGTGGAATTGCAGTTGCACCATTTATACTATTAGCAACCGAACTAAAAATATACTCAGCCTCTCCCGGTGCAGTGTTTTTAGCAGTACCCGGCCAATTAGTTTTATTGGCAGTTTCCGTGTAAAACAAATGCCGATAATTTAACTGCGTTGTTAATCCCAAATCATTCACGTTATCCTGATCAAATTTGATAACATGTGCAAATGCTTCAGCTGCTTGAATGCAAAGATCCTGATCGTAATCATAAGTTTCTCTTGAACCCTTCATCAGCGGACTTGCAGCCAGTAACAAATTTTTTCCTTTATAAGAATAAACAATTACTTTATTGATGCGCATTAAATTATTTCCCCATGTATCGGTTCTAAAAGTTAGGAATGTTGCCGCAGGGTCTGTTTTCAGGTCATCCCATGTATTCGGTAACAATTCTGCTGCAGCAGCATAATCAGCATCTGCTTTCATGGCACACTCTTTATAAGTTGCTGGACGAGGAATCTGAAAATCGTTATTCCCTGATAATACTTGATCAACATAAGGTATGGGACCCCAAAACTTCATTATTTCGCAATGAAAATAGGCTCTGAAAAACAAAGCTTGTCCTTTCAACAAGTTTTTTTCCGTTTGAGTAGCTCCAACCATTTTATCTGCATTTCTTAAAACAATATTGCAAATACGTATAGCAATCCATCCTTGCCAAATGCCGGGTCCGTCTTTCAAAAACCCGGTACCTGCTTGATGAAGTGTATAACCTGGTCTGGAGTAAACGCCTTGTGTGTAGTTATTTATGTTGCCAAGATCAAAATGGAAACAGGTCAAACCACCATTTGTACTTAGATATTCATCAGCTTGTAAAAAATTAGTGGCATCATTTTGATTTCCCACTCCGGCATTATTTACTACAAATTTATAACATTGTTCCAAATAACCCTGCGCATGTATAAAATCTTTAAAAACAGCATCCTCGTTAAGTAACTGTTGGGGTGATTCATCAAGATAAGCTACGCAAGACGTAATTGGCAGCAAAATTGCCATTAACAAATATTTTATTATTCTCTTTTTCATATTGTATTATTTTATAAATCAAGATTAAATCCAACGTTATATCTTTTAAGCATAGGATAATCACCTCTGATGCCTGTATTTCCATTGTTAAAGTCACGGTCATCGGCCATTTTAGACCACAGGTACAAATTATTCCCATTTATAAAAAGTCTTAGTCCTTGCAGTCCTAAAAATTTGCAGGTCTTCTTGTCTAATCTGTAGGCAATTTCAGCCATTTTTAAACGTACCATAGACCCATCAATTAAATTTCTATGAGGATCTGTTGAAGCCGAACCCAATAACCACGAAGGTAATGTTTGAGTACCTGTTGGATTATTTACTGACCAATAATTTTCAGATGCTGCAAAAAAGATATGTGATTGCAAACTAAAATTATTCAGTGTATAATTTCTGGTTGTATTGCTTTGTCCATAGAACTGTACTGAAGCACTTAATCCTTTGTATTCTCCTCCCACAGAAAATGTCCATGTTTTCTGCGGACGAGTTGGATAACCATAAGGAGTATCATCATAGGTGCCGTTATAATTTCCATCTCCATTAAAGTCAAGCACATCATAATATCCCGGTCTTTTTTGAGCATTATTCGATGAGAGTGGCGTTGACATGTAAATATCATCCCAATTTTGCATAATATCGCCGTCTATGGCTGAACGTGGTTGATCAATTGAATACCCGGCTTTTTTTTGATAAATAGGCCTTAGTAATGGATCTTCCTTGTAAATAACCATATCCTTTGCATAAGTTATACTGAAATCGGAAAACAGTCTGAAATCTTTAGTAAATCTATGATTAACTCCTAAAACCATTTCATACCCATTTACTTCCACAATACCCAGATTTGCTCCGGGAGGTTTTGCTCCAAACCAATTGGGAATACTTCTATCAGCATCTTTTATAAAAACATCTCTCCGGTTTTCACCGAAATAATCAATTTCTGCTTTAATTTCGCCATTTAAAACTGATACTTCTAAACCGATATCTTTTTTCAAGGAAGTTTCCCAATGAACATCTTTATTTCCTATTGTACCTTCCTGTAGGTACAAGTAAGGAGACATTCCGGTTGCACTGTTAAGATAATTGCCTGGA
The DNA here is from genome assembly GCA_038319215.1 of Bacteroidales bacterium. Taxonomy (GTDB): domain Bacteria; phylum Bacteroidota; class Bacteroidia; order Bacteroidales; family ML635J-15; genus Bact-19. Next base: position 3,844 of record JBBQCZ010000157.1, read on the forward strand.
TTGACCATATAGGATCCATAAGCTGTTCCTGACCACTGGGTTTGATAATAAAAGCGGGGAATATTACTTCCACCATCATCCCCTACCTCGCCATACGAAGCTCTGACTTTAAGTTTATCCAACCAGGTCAATCCTTTCATAAACTTTTCGTTTGAAATCATCCAACCTCCAGCTACAGAAGGGAAAAGCTTGAATCGGTAACCGGGTCCAAATTTTTCAGAACCGTTATTCGCTCCATTTATTTCTAAAAAATAAGTTTTATTATAATCATACGTAGCACGTCCTACCCAATCCTCAAAAAATGAAGGAAACATGGAACCGATGGCATATTCCTGACGTTTAAACAACAAAAGTCCGGTTACATTATGATTTCCAAACGATCGGTTATAATTTAATGAAAGCTGGTAATCTGTACGTCTTGCCATTTTATCATTTTTCATGAGTAAACTATCCATAGCCCATGGTTGAACGACATAGCTATACCCGCTTGTTGTAGAAGGATATTTAAATATCCTGCTTGCGCCATCATTCACATATCGGCTTTGGATACTGTTACCATCCGTGCCCGGTTCCGAAATATTTTGTTGACCAACCGTTGTATTGTCAAACGAGAATTTTCCTCTTGCAGAAAGCCCTTTTGTAATAAAATCTAATTTCTGATCAAGAATAAAGTCTGTAGTCAATTTTACCGTGTGATTTGTAACCAAACCCATTGAAGTGAAAAGCATCAATGAGTTTGCGTTACTTAAATCAGCGCTTGGAGCCATTCCATATGATCCATCATCGTAGCGTGGATAATAAAGATCGGGGGCTAAATTATACAAGCTAAGAAAAAGCTTTTCCGGTTGTGTGGGCACCGTATTTTGAATACCATAAGAACCCGAGAGGTTTACAGAAAGCAAGGTAGTTTTGGTAATATTAAAGTCTAAATTACTACGATAGTTAAATCGTTTGTAATTCATTGTACCAGTGTAACCTTTACCGGTATTAAACTCTTTTGTTAAATCACCTTCTTCTTCGTATGCAATGTTAGCAAAATATTTGGCAAAATCGGAACCTCCACTTACAGAAGCACTTAATCTGGAATCTTGGCCATAATCTCTAAACATATATTTCTGCCAGTCGACATTAGGATATACTTCTTGTGCAAATTGAGTGGGCTGATTGCGGTATTTTTCTGCCACCTGAACCGGAGTATAATCTTTCCATGAACTTTCCTGGTACATCAATTCACGTTGGATAGCTTCATTCGAAACCATCATGGCATCATAAGAATCGTATTTTTTAGGAACTCTGGAAATTGATTTATAGGTAGTATTTCCAGATACACTAAATTGCGCTTTCCCTGCTTTTCCGCGTTTGGTTGTTAGTAAAATAACACCATTGGCTCCTTTTACACCATACACAGCAGTAGCGGATGCATCTTTGAGCACTGAAATATCCTCAATTTCGTTCAAGTCAAGACTGTTCATATCCCGTTCAATACCATCTACTAAAATAAGTGGTCCGTCGATTGCATTCCAAGAACTTAGACCCCGAATAAAGATCTTCATTTCATTACTTCCGGGTTGCCCGTTGGTATACAAAGCTGTAACTCCGGGTAATTTTCCCTGCAATGCTTGTCCTACAGTGGAAACTCCACCTGATTGCAACATAACATCTCCTTTTACAGTTGAAATAGCCCCGACAACGCTTTCTTTCTTCTGAGTTCCGTAACCTACAACGACTACTTCATCTAGAGAGCCACGTACTTCACTTAAAGTGACTTTAAGGTCAGTTTGATCTTCAAGTTTTATCTCCTTAGAAACATATCCGATATACGAAATCTTCAAGTTAGTCTCGTTAGATACATTTAAAGAAAATTTTCCACTTGCATTGGTAATGGTACCATTAAGGGTTTTCCCTATTGCCACAACATTGGCTCCAATCAACGGTTCTCCGTTGTCACCCCTTACAACTCCTGTAATCGTTCGTTTATTTAGGGATTTTTGCGCCATAACAGATACGGTGCAAACCGAAAATAAACAAAAGATAATCATTAAGAATGTTCTTGTTTGTTTTACTTTCATAGACGTTAATAATTTGTGCTTTTTCATAAATTTGAAAATTTAATACTTGATTTTTTAATTAAAAATAATCCTGTTAACGTTTTTCTCTTAAGTTTTCATGATTTCTTAAATGTTAATATGTTTTAATTTTGATTTATTCCCCAGCTTTTATTTGGTTTACTTGCCATAACTAATTCTAATGTGCCGCCAGCAATTAATTCCTTATGAGTGAAAAATGGCGTTTTTATTTCTTTTCCGTTGAAAAATGCTTTTTGAATGTATTTATTTTGTTTATTCGCTCCTTTTGCAATTACAGTAAATGTATTCCCGTTTGGAAGTTGTATTGTCGACTTTTCAAATAGCGGACTTCCAATAGTATACACCGGAATTCCCGGAGTTACCTGGTAAAAACCCAAAGAAGATAAGATTACAAATGCAGACATTCCCCCACCATCTTCATCGCCGGGGATGCCAAAGATATTATCCTTAAACCAAACATCAAGCAAAAAACGTATTCTTTTTTGAGTTTTCCAGGGAGCATCGAAATAATTATACAAATACGGAATATGGAACGACGGCTCATTTCCCATAATATATTGTCCAACCTGACCGGTTGCATCAGGTGCATCATTCAGGTATTTTTCTTTTTTGGTATCCAAGGGTTCTCTGAATAGCTGATCTAATCTTTCTTCGGCAGCTTTTTTTCCACCCAATAAAGTTATCAAACCTGGCACGTCGTGTTGCACTTGCCATGCATACGTCCAACCATTGTTCTCGTCATAATAATCTCTAAATCCGGGGCAACCATCCAATTTTGGATTAATCATTATCCATTTACCTTCGTTATCTTTCGGCATAAAGAGGCGCATTCCGGGATGCCAGAGTTTTTTGTAGTTATTGGCAGCTTCCGAAAACCTTGTAAAATCTTCAGTATGTCCCAATTCTTTTGCAAGTTGAGCAAAAGTCCATGAATCATAACTGATACCTAAGGTTACCGCAACCGGTTGACGTTTTTCAAAATTATCAACCTCTAAATCTGTTTCTTTTTCTCCGGGACGTAATGCAGCGAAATATCCGTTTTTAAAATAAAAATCATCCAATTTGCCTTTTACTGCACCTTGTCGCCAAGGCAACATGGATCCCTGAGTTAAATTTTTCTTGATTCCTTCATACGCTTTATTCATATCAAAGCCTGAAATACCTTTTCGGTAAGCATCAATAAATAAGGGCGTTGAATGGAAACTATTCATACACATGTGGTTTCCGAATAACTCAGGAAAAGTTGGCATCCATCCGCTTTGTTCATACATTTGAACATACGAATTCAGGATATCACTTTCCATTCGGGGATTTAAAATGGTAGTTAATGGATGCTTAGCCATATAAGTATCCCAAGTCCAATCGTCTACAAAAAATGGACGGTCACTTTTATGAACTTTCCCATCATAGCCACTATAATACTGTCCATCTTCATTTATATCTATCATTCGCTCATACGTACGGTACAAAGATGTATAAAATGAGCGTTTTTGTGCATCGGTTCCACCTTGAACCTGAATCTGGTTAATAACTTTATCCCAAGATCGTTTTCCGGCAACTGTAATATTGTTGAAATTTTGACTTGCTACTTCGGATTTAAAATTCTTTTTTGCCTGATCTAAACTTATATAGGAAATGGCATATTTAATTTGTACGGATTTGGCTGCATTTCCAGATAAAGTGATAGAAAGATGATTTTTTATCGGTATTATCTGTGCATCTCTCAAAGCAGTATCATTACTATCTACAAGTTCTGCATAGCAATAAATTGTCATGGTACGGGTAGTCTTTGAAGTCCCTCTGGTAGTATTTGAATTTTGTTCAGTAATTGAAAATCCATTTTGACCTACTACTTCACTTTTCATGTTTTCTGTACCGGAAATTAAAATGTTTTTCTTTTCAGAAACAGGGAAATCAATTTTGTAGATGGCGCATTTCTTTGCCGGAGCAAAACTTACAGTAATATCATCGTCAGTCAGGTAGGTAGAATAAAGCCATGGTTTTACAACTTCTAAATCGTGGTCAATGGCCATTTTTGAATTCCATGTTTTATTAGTTATTTCACCAATTGAGACTTTCATTCTCATAATTCCAGCTTCGCGGTGCCATAAAACCTGAAGCGGCCAGGCAGTTACCTGATCGGAAATATAATCGGGCTTAATCGGATACATACGGAGCATCTGATTAGGAAGACTAAAGGTAGGAAAGGTAGGAACTAACAATTGTGATACATTCCCAATTGTTGGATCAACAAATTTTGTGAAATCTTCCTGAGCGAAAATACTCACGAATGAACTGCACATAAATACAACAGTTAGAATTAATTTTGCAATCTTTTTCATTATTTAAAATTAGATTTATTTTTACCTATTGGTAATTTCAGAGGTCAAAAGTAATAGAGCGCAATTAATAAATGATTAATTAATGATTAATGGAACTAAATTTTCGCTATTTATTTAAAAAAAAATGAACTTTTTTTCGGAAACGATTAATTTGGCTTTACTTTTAACTTATCGATTTATTTTTTTTAGCTTTTGGATAACCTTCGGTGGGATGAGTATCATCATATTTTATCT
>JBBQCZ010000158.1:0-8431 GCA_038319215.1 Bacteroidales bacterium
CACAAACCAAAGATATAAACCAAATCTCATATACATTAGATTTTATGCTCGATTTCTGTTTTGATGACAATATGCTTTTACTATATCGCAAACTTTGTCGCTATTTGTACGATATAGACCAAGAGGCCACTGCAGATTATATACAGGCATACCGAGATATGTGGGACGAAGAAGGGACGCATTTTGGGAATCAGGATAAAAAGAATAATGCGCAATAGTTAAAAAAAACTAAGTAAAATAGACGTTATTTATAAATTAACATCAGAATAAACCTTCAAATTTATTGTGTAAAAAATTATTGAAATGTTGGTAATTTGTTGGTAAAAGAAAAAGGGTTTCAATATTAAAACTTTGTAATTGTGTTTTGCATTGAGCAAAATGTGCAGAGGCATTACAAACAAAAGCAATCACTCCTGCTTTGCAGGATTTTATTAAACAAGCCCCAAACGCTGAAACCTGCGGTTTCGATAGCAGAAATACGGCGGGGTTGCTTTCGCGAGCCCGAAGGGGGGAGACTTTACAAACAAAAACAATCACTTTTGCTTTGCAAAATTTTATTAAATAATCCCCAAACGCTGAAACCTGCGGTTTCAAGTTTGGGGATTATTTAATAAAAAAACCGCTATCGCGGTTTTGTGATTGTTTTTGTTTGTAGCGAGAGGCGGGGTTGAACCGCCGACCTCATGATTATGAATCATGCGCTCTAACCAACTGAGCTACCTCGCCATTATGTCAATTATCATGCGCTCTAATCCCGAAAAATAAAAAATTCTTTTGGGAATTTTTGTCTTTTTTCGAGGATCCTCGATTTTTATAGTAAAAATCAAATCTCCTTCTTAATTTTAACGCAAACTTTTCAATTAACTTCTTCTTCTAAGCTCTGTGAAGATTTTTACTTAAAAATCGGGACTGAGCTACCTCGCCATTATGTCAATTTTTGCTTCTGTACAAACCTCATTTTTGTTTGTTAAAAGCGAGTGCAAAAATAATTAATTTTATTAATAAACAAAGAAAGTTTGCAAACTAATTTAAAAATTTATAAATTGCGTCGAAATCTTAAAATGAAATACAAGATTAATTGACTTAAATGCATATTATGTTAAAAATAGAAATAGAATATAATTTCAACTCTTCACCAGGCGTTTTATTTAGCAGACTTAGCACTGCGGCAGGATTAGCAGAATGGTTTGCCGATGACGTTAAGGTTAAAGATAATATTTACACTTTTGTTTGGGAAGGGATCGAAGAACAGGCTGAACTAATCTCAAAAAAAGATTTATCATACGTAAGATTTAGATGGCTAGAAAGCGAAAATGAAGAAGCTTACTTCGAATTTAAATTACTTACGCAAGATTTAACCAACGAAATCGCACTAATTATTACAGATTTTGTTCTCGAAGACGAAAAAGAAGAAACTATTGAACTTTGGGAATCACAAGTAAACAATCTGAAATATATTTTAGGCGCAGTATAGTTTAAGTTCATTGTTTTTGTATTTTTGCGTGTCGAAAAATAAAAGGACATGTTAAAAAAATTACATATATATATTATTAAATCCTTCCTAGGTCCGTGGGTTGCGACTTTCTTTATATGTGTTTTTTTGCTTCTTATGCAATTCCTGTGGAAATATATCGACGATCTTGTTGGTAAAGGTCTTGAATGGAATGTAATTATGGAATTGCTATTTTATGCTTCATTAACACTCGTTCCTTTGGCATTACCTCTTTCTGTTCTACTAGCAACCATTATGACTTATGGCGCTCTTGGAGAGAAAAACGAATTATTTGCAATGAAATCGGGTGGAGTTTCCCTTACCAGAATTATGTATCCTTTGTTCGTATTTAATCTAATTATTAGTATTGGTGCATTTTATTTTTCAAACGATTTACTACCTTATACTAATTTAAAAATGCGGTCTTTACTGTTTAGTATTCAGCAGCAAAGACCCGAAATTAGCATTAGAAATGGCATTTTTACCGAACCAGTTGACAATCTTAGCATTAAAGTTGACCGAAAATATCGCAATAATAATACTCTAGAAGGAATTCTTATTTATGACCATCGCAACAAATCGGGGAATAGCAATGTAACAACTGCTCAAGCTGGAAATATAAAAATTACTGAAGACAAAGCCTTTTTAATTCTTGATCTTAGCGATGGTTTTAGATATGAGGATCTTAAAATGGATAAAGAAGCTAAATCTAACAACAAAAAGCATCCACACCAAACCTCCAAATTTAAGAACCAAATTGTTTATATAGAACTCGATGGACTTGGGCTTGACAGAAATAATGAAGAATTATTTAAAAACGGATTCGAGATGCTAAATAATAAGCAACTTAAACTTGCGGTTGATTCTCTAAAAAGAAGTATGCATAAACGAGAATACGACATTTATTTTAATGTGATTGAATATAATTTATTCAAAGGTGAAAACAAATGGAGAAATATGAGTGATGAAGAACAGCAAATAGCTCTTAGTAATGTCGAAGAAGTCTCTGTTGATGTAGATAAACGAAATATAAATATTGATTCTATTTACAACAATCTAAACGTAAATCAAAAAAACAAAGTACTCGATTTTGCAATCAATTATTCTAGTTCTGCTAAAATGTATGTCGAAATTTCAAATGAAGAACTTAGTGGTTACGACAGATGGATAGCCAGACATGAAATCGAATGGCATAGAAAATTTGTTCTCGCAATTGCCTGCTTATTGTTTTACATTATTGGAGCACCTTTAGGCGCTATTATTCGCAAAGGAGGTTTTGGGTTTCCTGTTATAATTTCAGTATTTATATTCTTGATTTATTATATCATTTCAATTACGTTCGAAAAGACTGTTAGGGAATTGGTATTAGCGCCTGAAATTGGGATGTGGGTAAGCACTTTTATACTAATTCCTATAAGCATTTTACTTACTTATAAAGCTTCCAACGATTCTATGAGAATAAGCACTCACTTTTACTCTAAAATCACAGAATTCTTTAAAAGAAAATCAAAAAGGAAGTCAAGTTATCAATAAATTATTGTTACTTTGCATCCGAATTTAGAGGGAATTGATATGAGGATACTGGTTTTAACAAATAAAATGCCATACCCTCCAAAAGATGGAGGTTCTATTGCAAGTCTGACTTTGGCTCTCTCTCTTCAAAATTGTGGTAATGAAGTTGATATTTTGTCAATGAATACTTCAAAACATTATTTTGAAGTAAAAGACATTCCTGCTCATATAAATTCTAAAATCAAAATATGGGGAGTAAACATTAACACCGACACTAGCATCATTAAGGCGACAAAAAACCTTTTTCTCTCATCACAACCTTATAATGCTGAACGTTTTATTTCAGAAGATTTTAAGACGAAACTCGTAGAAATTTTAAAAAATAAAAATTACGACATCGTTCAACTCGAAGGATTATACCTTTGTCCTTATATCAACACAATAAGGAATTTTTCTATCGCAAAAATTGCAATGCGTTCACATAATATAGAACATGAAATCTGGGAAAGAGCAGCCGTTAACGAGAGCAATTCTTTTAAGAAGATCTACAAAAGCAATCTAGCATTAAGAATTAGAAAATTTAAACTCAAATATTTAAACGACTACGATTTTCTGATCCCTATTACAGCACGAGATGCTAAATTATATGAAGAATTAGGTAATACTTTACCTATACATGTTACACCAACCGGTATTGACTCGAATAATCCGTTTTTATCCGTAGATAATTCCAAATCCGATTTCCCTGGAATTTTTCATATTGGAGCTCTCGACTGGATTCCAAACCAGGAAGGACTTACTTGGTTTATTGACAATGTCTGGAAAAAATTCAAAATTAAATATCCTGAATACAGCTTTGCTCTAGCTGGTAGAAATGCACCAACTTCATTTGAAAAATATCTAAACAACAATAATGTCAATTATATTGGTGAAGTTGATGATGCGGCTAAATTTATTAACTCTGGTTCAATAATGATTGTTCCATTGCTTTCTGGCAGTGGAATGAGAATCAAAATTATTGAAGGTATGGCTGCTGGAAAAACAATAATTACAACATCAATCGGAACAGAAGGTATAAATACTTCCAATGAAGAAAATATACTTATTGCAAATACTCCTGATGAGTTTTTAAACCAATTAGAAAAAATTTGTAAAAATCCCGATTTACATAATAAAATTGCATCTAACGCACGCAAATTTGTTATCGAAAATTACGACAATTTAAATATTGCTGCTGGCCTAATAGAATTTTACAAAAAACACATAGTATGATCATTATTTTACAAATCATATTATGGGCCTCTATATTTCTAGTTTTTCATACTTATGTTTTATACCCACTTTTACTTTTAGTTTTAGTAGGTAATAAAAAAGACATATTTTTAGAAAATTCCCAAATCCCAAAGGTAACAATCATAATGTCGCTTTTTAACGAAGAAAGCGTTATTGCACAAAAACTAGACTCAATCCTAAATTCTGATTATCCTTTAGAAAAAATTCAGATAATAATTGGTTCCGATAATAGCACCGACCAAACAAACAAAATTGTATCTGATTATGCTTTAAAGTTTAACATTATTGATTTCACTGTTTTTGAAGAAAGACAAGGGAAATCAAATGTTATAAATCGCATGATAAACAAATCTGATTGTGAAATACTAATATTATCAGATGCTAATGTATTTTTTGACAAACAAACAATTCGAGAAATAGTAAAACCCTTTTCTGATGACAAAGTTGGTTTAGTTGACACTCACATGAAAAATACTGGCTTAAGAAAAGAAGGCATTTCAATTCAAGAAAAATCGTATATTTCACGTGAAGTTAAAATAAAAAACCACGAAGGAGTTTTATGGGGAACCATGATGGGGCCTTTTGGTGGATGTTTTGCTTTGCGTAAAAGTTTATATTCGCCAGTACCAAAAAACTTTCTAGTCGACGACTTCTATATTTGCATGAAAGTTATTGAATCTGGTTATAAAGCAATTAACAATCTTGATGCTATAGTATATGAGGATGTTTCAAATAATCTTGTAGATGAGTTTCGCAGAAAGGTAAGAATAGCGACAGGAAATTTTCAAAACTTAAATGAATTCAAAAAAATGCTTTGGCCTCCATTTAAAGGGTTAGCATTTAGTTTTTTATCGCACAAAGTTCTTAGATGGATTACTCCTTTGTTTATTATCGCATCGTACATATCAAATGGAGTGCTTTCTATTTACTCGGATTGCTACCTAATATTATTTATTTGCTATAATTTATTACTTTTATTACCATTAACTGATTTTTTACTTAAAAAATTAAATATACATAATGTACTTTTGCGGTTTATTACGCATTTTTTCACAATGAATCTTGCGTTATTAACTGGAATGTTTAAAGCAATTAAAGGAGTTAAATCAAATGTCTGGAAACCAACAAAACGAAATCAATAGGCCTCTCAATACAATTGAAGAAGCAATTGAAGATATCAAAAACGGTAAGATTATTATTGTTGTTGATGATTATGACCGGGAAAATGAAGGCGACTTCATTGTAGCAGCAGAGAAAATCACGCCTGAGATAGTAAATTTTATGGCAACTCATGGTCGTGGGTTAATCTGCACATCAATTACTGAGAGTCGTTGCAAAGAACTCGATTTAGAGTTGATGGTAGGAAAAAATACTGCTGTACACGAAACTCCATTTACAGTTTCTGTAGATTTAATTGGTGATGGTTGCACTACGGGTATTTCTGCCGCTGATAGAGCTAAAACAATATTTGCACTTGTAAACAACAAAACAAAAGCCGAAGACTTAGGACGACCAGGGCATATTTTTCCGCTAATGGCTCGTGAAAACGGAGTTTTACGTCGTGCTGGACATACAGAAGCGGTAGTTGATTTAACAAGATTAGCAGGACTCAATCCGGGTGGAGCACTTGTCGAAATCATGAATGAAGACGGCACAATGGCCAGATTGCCTCAACTTATGCAAATTGCAGATAAATTCGGACTTAAGATAGTTAGTATCGAAGACTTAATAAAATACAGATTAGAGTTCGATAGCCTTATTATTAAAGGCGAACGAATTAGTCTCCCAACTGAGCATGGAACTTTCGACATGATACCTTTTCAACAAAAAAGCAATGGATTAGAACACTCTGCACTAATAAAAGGCAGCTGGAATTCCGACGATACTGTTCTTGTTAGAGTACATTCTAGTTGCGTTACTGGCGATATTTTTGGTTCAAAAAAATGTGATTGTGGTAATCAACTACACGAATCAATGGAAATGATTGACAAAGCAGGACAAGGTGTTGTTTTATATTTGAATCAAGAAGGACGTGGAATTGGGTTAATGAATAAAATTGCATCTTATAAACTTCAAGAAAACGGATTAGATACTGTTGAAGCTAATGTACACCTCGGATTTCAACCTGATGAACGTGACTATGGAGTTGGTGCACAAATATTAAGAAGTTTAGGAATTAAAAAAATGATTCTTATTACAAACAATCCTCAGAAAAAAGCAGGATTAAAAGGTTATGGACTTGAAATTTGTGGAACTCAACATGTAGAAATAAAAGCAAACAAATTCAACAAATTCTATCTTGAGACAAAAAAGAAAAAAATGGGTCACGAATTAGATCTTGATGAATAATGAAAAAAAATAGACCAAATATCGTTTATATGGGGACTCCAGGATTTGCTGTGGAGCCTTTAAAAATTTTGGTCGAAAATGGATACAATATAAAAGCAGTTGTTACAGCTGTGGATAAGCCAGCAGGAAGAGGTTGCAAAACTTCAATTTCGGAAGTTAAAAAATATGCTCTTGAAGCGAATTTGCCAATTTTGCAACCAGAAAAATTAAAAAATCTAGAATTCATTCAAAATTTAAAAGATTTAAATGCTGATTTATTCATTGTTGTAGCTTTTAGAATGCTTCCTGCCGAAGTTTGGAAGATACCTAAACTAGGAACTTTTAATCTACATGCCTCTCTCCTCCCCAATTATCGTGGCGCTGCTCCTATTAATCATGCAATTATAAACGGAGAAACCAAAACTGGAATTACAACTTTCTTTATTAATGAAGATATTGATACTGGTGGAATTATTTTTCAATCGGAATGTTGCATAGAAAAAGATGATAATGCTGGCAGTCTGCACGATAAACTTATGATAGATGGTGCACAACTTGTTTTAAAAACTGTTGAGGAAATTCATTCAGGATCGGTTAAAACTATTGAGCAGAAAGAATTGCAAAATAACATGCTTAGAGATGCTCCAAAATTAAATAAAGAATTTGGAAAAATTGATTTTAATTCTAATTGTGAAAAAATAAATAATCTAATACGCGGGCTATCGCCATATCCAGCTGCATGGTTTGCATTACCAGAAAAAACGGAAACTGTAAAAGTTTACAAATCCAATTTCGAAATCTGCAAACATAAATCCCAACCTGGAGAATTGTTTAGCGACAATAAATCATTTTTAAAAATTGCCTGTTCTGATGGCTATCTAAGTATCGAAGATTTGCAAATGTCAGGTAAGAAAAGGATGAACATTAAAGATTTTCTTAACGGTTACAAGTTTTAAAGACTGCAAACTTCAAGTTAACGATTATACATTTTCTTTAGATTTGTCAATATTTGCAGGTGCATTTTTGGATTCTTTTTTATTTAAAACAGCTTTATAAATAGAATGTACAATAACCCCAAAAAGTATTAATGCAGCTCCTGCAAGTTCTTTAAAATTAAGTACTTCTGCAAGGATAAAATATCCAAATATTGAAGCAAACACTGGCTCTAAAGAAAAAATTATTGCCACCTTTAATGATGATACATATTTTTGAACCCATACGCTTACAAAATAACAAAACAAAGTACCAACCAGTCCCAAATATATTATAGACATTGTTGTTTTAGTCGTAAATACTACAGGTTGTTTATTTGTAATAAGGAATGCTGTTAGGCTAACAACTGATGCAGCGAAAAACTGCCAAGTAATTACCGACAAAGCATCAGCCCTCTCAACAGATTTACCGGCCATTACAATATGAAAAGCTGCGGAAAAAGCTGTAATTATTGTGATAAGATCGCCAACATTTATTCTCGTACTGAAATCGTAAGTAAGTAAAAATAAACCAAGAAATACAATTACAACAGCTATTAAATCTATCTTAAGTAGTTTAAACTTAAAAAGTGAAAACAATAAAATTGGAACAATTATAACTGCCGAACTTGTAATAAACGCACTATGTCCAGTACTTGTGAATTTTAAGCCAATAGTTTGAGATGTGTACGTAATTGCCAATAAAACTCCTAATAATGAGCCATATAAGAAACCCTTTTTATTGAAAATTTGCTTCTTATTTTTAACCATCATAAATACAAACATTGCTGCAAAAGCAAGAAAGCAGCGAATAAAAACAATAAGATTTTCATTT
>JBBQCZ010000159.1:0-8380 GCA_038319215.1 Bacteroidales bacterium
CCCTGCAATTTCCTCATATTCCCATTAACCACGCCAATAGCAGTGTTATTATCAATAAAGTCGTTGCAACGAACTTGAAGACCGGTTAATCCCTGATGCTCTGGATTTAATGGAATATAATCCGAATTCTTTCCAACAATAACACTTGCGCTGGTCATATCGTGAGCATCTCCTCCTACAGCTTCGCCGAAGGTATTACGATATAGGTTTAATCCGCCGGCATCGCCAGTATTGTAGATATAAATTCCGGCATCGCCATTTTTAACAGAGTTTTCTTCAACAGAGTAATTTTGGCAGGAGTTAATGTATGCAGCATAAGATACTGTTGATCCAGGAGTACCATTTACAATTGGAACTATCGATGATAGATAAATATCTTCATTTGTTGTTGAAAAATCATTAAAAATCAATCTGGCTCCTGTGGTCCCTTGCAACATAACTCCTCTGAAATTATTTACAAAAGTATTGTGCGCTATTTGTGGAGCTGTTGTTTTTTGACCGTTTACCATAATTGCATAATACAAACCTTCAAAATAATTAACATAAGTGTATGACATCGGCTGCCAATTAGTGCCAAGCTTGGTAACAGTAAATGAACTATTTAAACCTTGAATTCCATAACCACGATAGTCTGCATAATATGGATTAAGCAAGTATTCTGTTGAATTATATGACAGTGCGTTTTTAAAGGTGTTCCCATTTATACCAATTGCTTTGACTGAATTCATGTAAACATTAGCTTTAGGATAATACGCTATGTTATTCAAATAGTCATTTGTTAAAAAGTCGTTTTTAAGTATGGAAGATTGAGTGTGGTCATAGTTAAAAGTATTAAAATGTAGTCCGTAACGGTTATTTACAAAATCAGAATACTGTGCTTTAATAATCCCGCCTGTCACAGATTGTATTCCTATCATTGCATCAGCAAGAAGAGAATAATAAATCTGCACATTCCCAAAAGTACTAAGACTTTGTGTTGAGTTTTGCCCTGTAACCTTAACACCTTGCCACATTTTGTCCTCACAACCAGCAACAATAGTATCGTGAGATAAATACAATTTGCCACCGTTTTTAACATCCCAAAGCGTTTGACTTATATTGGTGTAGTTATAGTATGCAGTGTATATCTCGCAATTTGTTAATGTAAGACTTGCACCTGCTTCAATTGTGATTTGTCCAGCTGCAATAACCATGTTGGAATAGGTAGAATTTGTCCCTGTGGTTATTGTTCCAGATAAAAACATATCCCAGACTTCTTCAATGTTGAAAATAATGGTATTTACCTCGCTAAATGCATTCCAATAGCTTAAAGTATATGTTCCCACAGTAAGATTTGAAAATACAACATTTTCATTGACATCTCCATCCCAAGTAATTGTTTGATTTATAGGTGGAGTTGTTTGTGAGCTAAGGGTGAAAAACACAGGTACATAACCAAGATCAGTAGATATATTATAAATAATAAGCTCACCACCATCAGGAATACATTTTATTGGACTTACAATTGTGTCTAAATGAATTGTATCGTGGATATTTGGCAGCGTATCGAAAATATAAGCTGTGAGCGCTCCACATGGCTCACTCAAAATCTCAAAATATGGATTGTCCGGTGGAGGAGTTCCTGGACAATCATTCACATTGCCAGTAACCTGATAAACTGCAGGTTGAATCGCATCTTGAATTACAGTAAAATCAGCCGTTCCATAGCACAGATGTACATATCCCAACCCATTATATGGTATATAATATGGTAAATGCTCACCCCAAACCGAAATAGTACTTGTAAACATTGGGTTACCTAAAGAATCGCTGTAATATTCGACATCAACACTATATCCCATTGGTTCAAGATTTATAATCTCAATTGTATCGGTCATAATACAGCCTTGTTCGTCGTTATGATGAAGAATGTATGTCCCGCTAGGTAGTGTGTCAAAACATGCACTAGGCTCATAGATAGAATCTCCGTATTCATTTGTTATCCAGTTCCAACAATCGTAGTTGTTAAAATATGGAGGTGCGCTCCAGTTCGTGGTAATACTTCCAAGTCCTTCATCCCCAGAACACATAGGTTGTTGTACAAAAGGCTCAGTATAACTATTAAGAGCACTTGATGTATAATACAGACATCCATATTCGTCCCAAACCCTAACTCGATAAATTCCTGGATTTGTAAGACTATCTAAGTCGTGATCAAATATAGGGTCATTACTCCCAGGAATTAACCAATACATTTCAGTAACAGCATTTGTCCCTGTAATTGTAAGATCCATAGCCCCGTCAAAGAGAGTTCCACAAGGATTTGTTACTTCGATATTAAGGAGAAGCGGAGGAATTACTGATGGAATAAGAATACTATCTATTGCAAAACAACCGTTAGCATCAGTGACAGTAACATAAATAGCTTCAGGAAAAGAAATTAGATTTTCTAGTAAATTATCCGTCCCGAAAAATAATAAAGGGTTTTCATACTCACCCCACTGGAATTGATATGCAGGGGTTCCTCCGTTTGCAACTGCTAAAAGACTAACATTATTGTCGTTTGAACAATAATTCACACCAGACTGGAAAATTTGTACTGTTGGAACATTCAATTTTATGATAAGTGTAGTATCCAATTTGCAACCAAAATAATCTATGATATTCAATGTATATTCACCAATTATTACACTTGAAATAGAAAAATTACTTTCATTAGAGATGAAAGAGTTTCCTCCAAAATTAATATTATATGGTGCCGAACCACCAGAAAACCAAACAATGATGTCGGATGTGTCACCAGGACACTGAGAATTAATAGAGACACTGTCAACTCTAAGATTTTCAACAGTTGCAAAACTCCCTGTATAATTACAATATTCGTCACTAAGTGTATAGTTATGTATTCCAGAGTGCAAATTTAAATAGGGAGGATTCGTCCCGTTTAAAACAGAATAATCATGACCATCAATTGTTGCAAAATAATCTGTGCCTATTTGTCCGGCTATAATTATTTGAACCTGTCCGGGTATTGTTTGGGAACAATCAAGACTGCTAATTAGCTCATAATCAAAGCCTGTTACAAATACATTTACAGTGTCCCAAGATTCGCATCCAAACTGATTTGTAACGTGTGCTACAATACTGATTGAATTTCCAACAAAAGAACTGTAGTCTTCGCCGGTTAAAAGATAATTAGTATTGGTGTTGATTGTTTGCACTCCATTAATAAACCAAACAACAGTATTAATATTATCGCCGCAGAAATATTCATAATATTGTTCATCATTGCAAATTGTATCGTTGCCGGTAATCTGTGCAGTGACCCCATGAAGAGCAATCTCCTGAGTAATACTGTCTGTACATCCTGTTTTTGAAAGACTAATTGTCCATGTTTCAGAATAAGGCAAGGTGTCAATCTGAGTGGGTGTAAAACCTATATATTGATAATTTTGAGTGCTATTGTTAAAATTCCAAATAAAGCTGTCATTATCTCCATGACTAAGATTTAGCACATTAATTTCGCTGCAGTCTGAGGAACAAACTGTAAAATCTAAATCGCAACTATCAGGTTTTGCATCAACAAAGTTTGGTAAGTACAGATCATTTCGTATCCACTCGTTAGTTGGATAATGAATAAAATCTCCGAAAGTGTTACATTCATTGTCATTAGGATTGATTGTTCCTGCATTTTCAGGATTCAGAATAATTCCCATATATTTTGCATTTGCATCAATTTCTGATGTTCGTGAAAAATAAATTCTATTATCAGGACCTTCTTGTAAATAAAAAATTGAAGCATGATAACCTAAATCATCTTGCGTATTGGCTTCAAAAACTGTTTTCCCCAAAAGGATACATTCGCATAAATCAATATCTTCAAGGTCAACTTGTTTGATGCTGTAATACATTCCTAAAGGACCAAGATTCGGGGCGTTAAGCGTTTCTGTCATATACATATATCTGGAATCTTTGCTAAATGCAACTTCAGAGAATTTGTTGAAGAAGTTCTTAATTGTGCAATCAACTTGATCATTAAAAATCCCTGTTTGAGCGTTAAAAACAAAGAATTTATTCTCACCATAAGGAGGACAATACACAACATATTTTGCGTTTGGTGACATTTTTATTGTAGTTTCAAAAGGCTCGTTAGTATCATCGGGTTCAGGTGTAACAATCATGAAAGTAGATATATTTATGGTTGGCTCTACATAAGGCGCAGAGTAGTTTATTCGAATTGACACAGGATAATACCGTTCTGTCCCAGTGATTTTTAAAGAACTCAATAACCAGTATCCTGTTCCGTCTGCTATTGGTGTTGCAGACACTCCCATTGCCAAAAGTTCAACTACGCCATCAATTCCACTGGTTACCAAATTGGTTTGATCTATTAGATAGATTTGTGATGGGCTCAATGTAATATTAAATGAAGAATCAACATACACAAAACGATAACGGAGTCTCATATCATTGTCAAGATAAACCATCATATATGTTGTTGTGCCTGCACTTTCGCCAAAATAAAGCGCAATCATTCCTTTAGATGCAGAAACATTTCCTTCGAGAAAAGCAGTTTGAAGAACATGATTTCTATTCCAAATATCGTGTCCGTTTGTGTAAAATAGCAATTCCCCAGATTGACTACAAACCGACACTTCGGCAGGAACTGCATTTATCGCAGTTTGTCCGAGTTGTCCAATTCCAGTGCTAAAATCGAGATTAGCCAAATGGTCAAAATGCCAATGCGCTCTATCAAGATTTTCGGTCAAGCTATCGCAATCGAGAATTGTATATTCTCTTTCAATTGTTGTTGAATATGTGGAGGAAGCTTCAAGGTTTAATAATACCCCATAAGTTCCAGGAGTTGCAAAATTAAAACTGAAGCAGTTATTAGCACCACATTGTGAAATATCTGCTGTGTCTATTTCGTAAAGTGTGCTTGTTGTATAGTTATAGATCGAAACATTAAAACCAGTTGCTGTATTAACGAAAACTTCAACTGTAGCAACGCCTGGGCACTTAATATTTTCAGCAGGTCCTTCAATACTTGCTCCTTCAATACATGGAATAATATCGCAATAAATATCATAACCTTCTGCTGTAGGATTTGTATATGGTAGAGCAGTGTAGTATGTTTGAATAACAGCATGCATCCATTCCGCCTGATTCTTTGTAAAATGGTTTCGACATCCGTCATTTGTGTAATTCATAATATTGTGTACGGGGTCGTTAAAAGTATCAGCAGAACAAGTGTTTGACGATTCATCACAGGATAAGTTCTGCACATTATGAGCTGGAGTGTCGTCAATTAAATCACCTACTCCACATGAATCAGTACTATAAACACCACCACAAGTATGATCCAATCCAAAATAATGACCTGATTCATGAACAGTAGTGTACCCCTCAAATCTTGTAATGGTAGAATTTGTACCAATTATTTCTCTGCGGAGCACAGCATAATTAAGACTGCTTTCAAACGATTGGCAACTTGCATAACCGTCAGAACTGCTGCCACCCGCAAATGAATCAAAAATATAAAAACTAAGATATTTGTAATCGGGGAAAAAATTTTGATATGGGATAACATATTCATTTACTGGTTGATCAGAAAGTGGATAAGGAAGTAATCCTGTTGGTATATTAATATCTGTACCCAAATGAACATTATATGTAATTCCGTAATAAGTTACACCTTGGTGAGTGCATGATAAGGACTGCATAGTTGTATCATCAATATGATAATTCATTGCAGGACAAAACTTAATTCTACAATTAGCCGCAGTTGACTCATTTGATCGTAAACCAGCATAAACTTCATTAAGAATTTGAATTGCTTCATTTATTTTTGCTGGTGGCAGATAATCGCGTGGATCTCCAACAAACGACTGTGGCACAATAACATGAAATACAACAGGAATAATCTTTTCATTTACAGAATCCAAATCAATTGTACTAGCTAAACTTTGAAGGTATTGAGCATCTTCAAGTAATTTTGTCATCACTTCATGACTTGTAATGTTTTCACGAATTTCTTTTATAAAACTACAATCCGAGGTTAAAGTCAGGAGGCAAGTGTCACCGAAATTACTCCAATTGTTTCCTAGTTTGGTTCTTACACAAACTTTCATCGGAAGATATTCCGGTAATCCAGAATAGTGTTTGTAATACAAATATTCTGTACTACTTGTAATTGTTCTGTTTACCGCAGAATCGTCGGTGAAAAACACAAACTGGTAAAAGTCTGTACTGTCAACTTTTTGTGTAATAATCGGTGTGCCAATTTTTACAAAATTGTTGAATTGTGAGTCAACAAGGCGTGTGGTTTGCGCCTGAATGGTTGTGCCCAAATTAGTCAGAAAACCAATTATTAGTAATGCAAAAGTTAAAATGTTTTTTGGTTTCATAGTTTCAAAGTTAATGATTATTTTAATAGGTGCGTTAATTTTTTAAATTAAATTGTTTTTTCTTATGATGGTTTATTAATTCCCTAACTTTTAGTGAATATTTCACGGATGTAATCGTCATTTTTTTTCTTCGGTTTGTTGGTAACGGTTGCGGCTATGTGGAGTGTGGAAAGGGAATAGTAATTATCTTTTCAAAGTTCCCACGAAGCCAAATTTTTAGATTTTGTTTTTAAATTTTGTAGTAAAAGCCAAATCGAAAAATTTGGCGTTGTTCGGATGCGTTCCGCTTGAACGGTTACAGGTGAATTTCCACATTACACATAGGTGTTGTTATCTGCTGGGGGTTTTAATCATCTAGTAAATTTATCATTTGAAACACTTCATTTTCATTTTAAAGAAATGTTAGTTGTTCAAAGTACTGCTTGCCCGCGAAGCGACTTTTTTTTAATTTTTTTTCTTTTCAATTTTTTTTGCGATTCTGAAAATATTATTTTGAAACACTTACTAAATATTTCAAAGCGATGAAGGATATTCAAAGTACCGCTTGCCCGCGAAGCGACTTTTTAGTTTCAAAATTTGATAGGAGTAAAGCTCATCCATTTTCGGTTTAGCGCAAAACAAAACTACTTTTTTTTTCTTATCAAATTTGTTGAAAATTAAGTGTTTTGAACTGAAAACTTAAGTGTTTTTTTTTTTATTCCCCTTGCAGATAACGGTTGCGGCTATGTGGAGTGTGGAATAGGAATAGTAATTATCTTTTCAAAGTTCCCACGAAGCCAAATTTTTTGGTTTTGTTTTTAATTTTTATCGTAAAAGCCAAATCAAAAAATTTGGCGGTGTTCTGAAGTGTTCTGCCCGAACGGTTACAGACGATTTTCCACATTACACATAGGTGCTGTTAGCGCTTGGCTGTTTATGAGAGGACAAGGCCTGAATCATCATCAAATTCAATATGTAACTTGATTTTAGCTTGAAGTGCGCGGAATATTTTAGTTATTGTTGCAATCGTTGCGCTGCTCGTACCATTCTCAAGTTTTGAAATTTGAGCTTTCTGTACACCGATTAATTTTCCTAATTCTTCTTGAGTTAGATGCCTTTGTTTTCTAATCTGTTTAATTTTTTCGCCTAGTATTTCCATATTTAAAGCGAATTCATATTCTTCTCTTTCTGGGGTTCCCAGTTTTCCAAAGTACTTATCTTCAAGTTCTTCGGAGGTTGTATATTTTTTTGTTGTCATAATTATTTATTTTTTATTTCTTCTTTTTTCTTCAAAATACTCTCTTTTTAGTCTTTCAGCTTTCGCTATTTCAGCAGGAGGCGTTTTATTCGTTTTCTTATCAATACCATGTGTGCATACTATAAGCGTTTCAATATCTTCTTCAGTGTCCCAAAAAGCTAAAACCCTATAAAATTTATTGCTTTCATCAAAACGAAATTCAAATATTCCATCACTGCCTGTCATTTTGGTAAACCATTGTCCAATAATTCTTTCTTTGACTTTTCTTATCCCTGTAAAAAGCTTTAGTTTTGACTTTTTATCTAGGTCTTCAACAAATTCTTCAGCCTGTGGAAGAAAAATCACTTTAATTGGTTTGTTAAATTCCATTTATATAAACGAATAAAGATTAATAAAGTTTCCAAAAATAGAAACAAATATTCAGATTTCCAAACAAAGTTGCATTTTTTTTCAGCTTAGCGCTAACGGTTGCGGCTATGTGGAGTGTGGAAAAGGAATAGTAATTAACTTATCAAAGTTCCCACGAAGCCAAATTTTTTGGTTTTGTTTTTAAATTTTGTAGTAAAAGCCAAATCAAAAAATTTGGCGCTGTTCGGATGCGTTCTGCACGAACGTTTACAGGTGAATTTCCACATTACACATAGGTGCTGTTAGCACTTCGTTTTGGAGACGGCTATCAGGTTCTAGTGATTTGGCGAAAACTTTGCGTATGTGAACGCTTTGTTCTTAAATTTCCCTTATCTGATGGCGAATCCCT
>JBBQCZ010000160.1:0-8321 GCA_038319215.1 Bacteroidales bacterium
CCGCGCTGTCGGTCAGGCTGTAGCTGACCGTCCCGCCACTGATATCCGTGCTGCTGGCGGTGATCCCCACCACGGTGCCGTTGGCTGCTCCTTCCACCACCGTATTCGTGGCAGCGTTGCTGTCGGACGGCGCACTCGGCGCGACGTTGGTTACCGCAATGGTGAAGCTGGCTGTGCTGGCTGCGGTCCCATCTGATGCCGACGCCGTGATGCTGTGGCTAGTCGCTGCTTCAAAGTTCAGCAGTGTGCCATTCGCAACCGTCACCACACCCGAACTTGAGTTGATTGCAAAGCGGCCAGCCGCGCTGTCGGTCAGGCTGTAGCTGACCGTCCCGCCACTGATATCCGTGCTGCTGGCGGTGATCCCCACCACGGTGCCGTTGGCCGCTCCTTCCGCCACCGTATTCGTGACTACGTTGCTGTCGGACGGCGCACTCGGCGCGACGTTGGTCACCGCAATGGTGAAGCTGGCTGTGCTGGCTGCGGTCCCATCTGATGCCGACACCGTGATGCTGTGGCTAGTCGCCGATTCAAAGTTCAGCAGCGCACCGTTCGCCACTGTTACCACTCCCGAACTTGAGTTAATCGCAAAGCGGCCACCCGCGCTGTCCGTTAGAGTGTAGAAAAGCGTATCGTTCTCGTTATCAGTGGCTGCCACTGTTATTTCCACAGTGCTTCCGGCGGCTGAGCCTTCAGCAATAGAATTGGTTGCAGTGTTCGTATCCGTTGGAGTGCTGGGGGCAGTATTCGGACTTGAATACACGGTAAAATTATTACTGCGTCCGGACTCGGTGCTGCCAGTGGCTCGCACAACAAGATTAAACGTCCCGCCTTGTGAGAACCGGATATTGTGTGAAGTCAATTCGCCATTTGAGAAAGCGGCCGTTGTGCCCGAACCCTGTGACAGTGAGCCACTGGATGAAACATCCACCGTTCCTGAAAATGACGTTACGCGTTGCCCTCGCGCATCTATAGCCCGAACACGAATTGGAACTGTTGTTCCCTTAGTATGAGCCGGAACATCGCCGCCAAAACCCCATTCCACAGTAAAAAGAAGATTGTTTGCCGGTGCCGCTCCTGTACTGGCCAATTTTTACAACAGGCAGAACTGTTCCTGAATTATTAAAAAACGCATTAGAAGCATCACAACTTTATTTTGAAGATCAATTTGAAATTTCGCATGAGAATTTAAAATATGAAATTGACTTTGCTCAATTCTTTCAGTACTATAAAGTACTTAACGCCAAATTTCTAGCAGAAAAAATTGGAATGAATCCAACATTATTGTCACAATATGTACAAGGACACAAAAAGCCTTCAGAAGACCAGACGGAAAGAATCCTTACTGGAATCCATCAAATTGGACAAGAACTATCAGAAATGAACTTGATATACAGACGATAACGCAAAAACTATTGTTGCCTATAAAAGTGCTGTTAGTGAGACTTTTAGACAGGAGATGTTTGTGGGAATTAGATAGGAGTGAAAGATTATATGAATTTTTTTAATAGAATTTTTTCATATTTTTGAGATAAAATAATTTGTTTTATGCCACCAATGTGCTAGAATGCTAAGGATTGGCAAATTGTTTATCGTAATGAGTCTATTTTGATTCAATTATGAGCCAATTGAGCCAATTATGAGCCAATCAATTTATAGGTTGTTCCAGCTCCAACATCTCCGGACCTTTCTAATAGCTTAAATTTATCTACTAATTCTGTCAAGTCTCGAGTTGCAACTTTTGCAAATTCGCATAAAGTTCAAAAAAAGTTCAAAAAAGAAAAAAGTATTATTGCCTATAAAAGTGCTGTTAGTGAGACTTTTAGGAATGAGATATTTGTGGGGATTAGATAGTTTGAAATTTATAAACAAGTCTCGTAATTTTTTGTTTCAAGAGCAAGAAATAATATTTTTGAAAAGAAAAAGTATTAAATATATTGTTTAGGCAAAAAATTACTTATTTTTGGATAAATTCATGTTAAAGCCCTATAATATGGAATATAATGAAATTGAAGAAATCAACGGAAAGTTTATTTATTACGCTTTTTTGGCGGGAGGAAGACAGGTACTGAGAAATCAGGTTTTGATTAATGATTTAAACGTGTTTCCAGTTCAAGATAACGATACAGGAACAAATCTAGCTTCAACAATACGTGCAGTAATTGATAATGTAAAACCTAGTAAATCATACAAAACTACGATAGGCGACATGGCCAATGCTGCAATTGCAGGAGCTAGAGGCAATTCGGGTGTTATATTTGCTCAATTTCTCTTTGGGTTGTCTTCCGTAACTTTAAATAAACCAGTTATAAACTTTAAAGAATTTGCTGACAGCATAAAAAACACGGTTCCATTTGTTTATGATGCGATTGATACTCCTGTTGAAGGAACTATTTTAACAGTAATAAAAGATTGGTCCGATTTTATTTATAGTAGGAAAGAAAATTTTAAAAGCTTTAAACATGTAATTATAGAATCGCTTTCTGTTCTTGAAAAATCTTTGAAAGAAACCACATCAAAACTTAAAATTCTGAATAAATATGGAGTCGTTGATGCAGGAGCAAAGGGTTTTGTAGTGTTTATCGAAGGTGTAATAAACTTTTTAAAATCAGGTAATATCCGTACACTTGCGTCCCAGACGATAGAAAATATTTCGCATGTTCATGCTAGTCTTCAAATTGATGAAAATATAACTTTTAGGTATTGTACCGAAGCTATTATTAAGGATTTGAGTATTGGTAAATCTGAGCTTCAAGAAATTCTACGTAAAAATGGAGATTCAATCGTAATGGCTGGTGCTCAAACTAATTTCAGAATTCATCTTCATACTAATCATCCGGCAGAATTGTTCGATAAACTAAAAGATTACGGTACAATTACTTTTCAAAAAGTTGATGATATGGTTCGTCAACAGGAAATATTGACAAACCGCAAATGGAATATTGCTTTGGTTACCGATTCTGCATGCGATTTGCCTAAAGATATTATCGAAAATTATCAGATAAATGTTGTTCCCATAAATTTGAATTTTGGCGAAAATCAATACCTTGATAAACTTACAATAAATGCCGAGCAGTTTTATAATTTGTTGGAAACTTATCCGATATTTCCTAAAACATCGCAAATAAATGAGCGAACTTTTGCAAATTTGTATTCACAACTTGCTTCGCAATACGATGCTGTAATTGCAATACATTTAACCTCAAAGTTTAGCGGAACTTATGCAAGTAGCGAACGCGCTGCAAGACAAATAGAAAAAGAATTTAATAAACCAATTCATGTAATAGATTCAAAAAATTTGTCTGGTGCTCTGGGTTTAACTGTTTTTAAAGCTGCTCAGGCAATTGAAAAAGGCGATTCGGTCGAAAAGATATTGACTTCAATAAAATCTGATATAGAACGAGCTAAAATTTATGTTAGTGTAAGAAATCTTAACTCGATGATAAAAGGTGGCAGAGTTTCTAAACCAAAAGGATTTGTTGCAAACTTGTTAGGCATAAATCCAATTGTTTCAATGGATACTGATGGCAATTCTTTGTTGTTTGGAAATACTTTTAGTCAGAGAGCGAGCTTAAATAAAATTTACAAACACATAAAGAATTTGAGTCGCACTAAACAAGTGTGGAATTATATTGTTCTTCATGCAAATAGTTACGAAGAGGCAGAAAAAGTTGAAGAAAAGATGTTTGAAATTACTGGAAAAAAACCTATTTCGATTGTGAATATTTCGCCTGTGATTGGTATGCATGCCGGATTAGGAGCTTTGTCTGTTTCTGTTTTGTTTGACAATTAATATTTTGATTATGCTTGATTTATTTATATATGGTTCTATTTTGATACTTTCGTTAATGAGCATTTTGTGGCTTATTAGTGTAATTATTAAAAATGTGAGTATCGTTGACCTCTTTTGGGGCGCTGGTTTTGTTACAGTAAATGCTTTTTACTTTTTTGTTATCGGAGATTTTTATTTACGACAAATAATTTTGTTAATCCTTGTATCTACTTGGGGATTTCGACTGTCTGGTTATCTTGCATGGCGAAATATCGGAAAACCTGAGGATTTTCGCTATCAGGAATTTAGAAGGAATTATGGACCGACAAGATATTGGTGGGTGAGTTTTTTTCAAACATTTTTGCTTCAGGGAGTTTTAATGCTAATTGTATCTTTGCCTTTGTTAGCAAGTAATTTTTATACACAAAGCGATGATTTAATTTGGTTGGATTTTGTCGCAATTCTTGTGTGGATTATAGGAATTACTTTTGAGGCTGGTGGCGATTTTCAATTAGCGAGGTTTAAGAAAAACCCAGCGAATAAAGGCAAAGTTTTACAAACTGGACTTTGGAAATATACACGACATCCTAATTATTTTGGAGATTCTGCCGTTTGGTTTGCGTTTGCACTGTTTTGCATTGCATCGGGAAGCTATTGGCCAATTGTTGGCTCTGTAGTTATGACTTTATTGATTATTAAAGTGTCTGGTGTTGCTTTACTCGAAAAATCATTGAAAGATAAAAAACCTGAGTATCAAGAATATATCCGAAAGACAAGTGCATTTATTCCTATGTTTCCTAAAAAATAGTTTTATGAATTGGTTTCTCGACAATATTTGGATTATCCTTTTTGTAATATGGGGACTGCCATTGACTTTTTATAGGAGTAAATTCAGAAAGATTATTTATCAAACAGACAGTTGGATAATCAATATTAAACCAGTATTCTTAAAGGAGATTAAAGGATTATTTAAAAATATTTATCCAGACAATCTCAAATATCGTAAAATGAGAAGATTTTACATTTTTTACTTAATTGTTTATTTCGTACTGTTTGCATTTTATGCAGATTCTAAAAATTTATTTAATTTTAATAATATGGGAAAATTAGAAATTGGAAGCACCATTCCTTCATTTTCGCTCGAAGATCAAGATGGCAAATTGTTTAATCTTGACTCTGTTTTGGGTAAGAAAAATCTGGTAATTTATTTTTATCCTAAAGATGATAGTCCAGGTTGTACAAAAGAAGCATGCTCTTTCCGCGATCAGTTTGCTGTTTTTAATGATGCCGATGCAATGATTATAGGTATAAGTAGTCAATCTGTTGAAAGCCATAAGAAATTTGCAGAGAAGCATAGATTAAATTATACTTTGCTTAGCGATCCTGGCAATAAAGTCCGTAAGCTGTTTGGTGTGCCAACAAACTTATTTGGATTGATTCCCGGCAGAGTAACTTATGTAATAAACAAAGCAGGCAAAGTCGTTTTTATGTTTAATTCGCAAGTTGAAGCCGAAAAACATGTAGATGAGGCTTTAAGAATTTTGCAGGAAATGAAATAGATTTTTGATAAAATCAATATTACTCTTTAAGTTGACCTACATCTTCATTTAATTTTCGATTTATTCTTTTCATTGTAAATCCTTTGTTAAAGCTGAATAAAATTTCATCGCTTTTGTTTATAAATGATAGAATTAATGCTGTTAGAAAAAGTAAAGGAATCATGCTGTATAAAATTGGAGCCAACCAAAAACCAATAAAAGAGTATATTCTTGCATTTTGAGGATTTTTGTTTTTGTAAATTACATTTACTTTTTCTCCTTTTTCTAAATCCATATTTGTTTCGGCTTGAAACGTAATTGTTTTTGAACCATAGTTAAAACTAATAATTGGAGCAGTATAGTGAGTGCGGGATATTGTTCCTTGTGTCCACATCTTTATATATTTTACTTCGCCTATGGTAGTGGTGCTGCCAATAATATAATCGAAGCGATTTAAAAAAAGAAAAATAATAACTATAGAAATTCCAATAAGAAGAATTGTTATCCTATTCAGTTTTACGGTCATTTAGTATCTTTTAAAATTTGGGTTTAATAACTTGCTAATTGTTTTTAAAGCAAGCGATTTTGAAAATACTACCATTACTTTAGTTTTATGATTGACAATGTAAAAATAGTAATTATTTAGAATTGTCAAATTAATTATAAAATATACAAGCGTGTTCTGTGCTTAGTTGGGTTATTTGTAAACGCCTAATTCATACTCTTAATTTCGAGTAATATAAGTGCTAAAAATAAGCATAAGAACAGTGACGAGCCTGCAATAATAAAAGACATGTCGTGATTTCCAGTACTTGCAAATAATGTTTGTGAAAGTCTGCTAAAAACAAATCCACCGACTCCCCAAGCTGACATAAGAATTCCATAATTTACACCAAAGTTTTTCATTCCCCAAAATCCCTTTGTAAACGAAGGAAACAAAGATAGGTTTGTACCATAATTAAATCCGATAAATGTAGCAAACAATACAATAACCACAGCAGATGCACTTGAGTCGAGAACTAAAACAGAGATAAACATCAAGGCGCTTTGGAAAATCAGAATTATTGCTAGGGTTATTGATTTTGGAATTTTATCTGAAACCATTCCGGCAATTAGTCTGCCAGCAGCATTGCCAATTGCCATTATCGCGACTGCAATAAAAGCCGATTTGCCCATACTTGCTTTGGCCATTCCTGAAATGTTGCTAATTACCATTAGTCCTGCTCCTGAACCAATAAAGAAAATAAACCACATGATATAGAATTTTGTATTCTTTAACATTTGCATTGGGGTAAAATCTTCAGTCGTATTCTCCGATTTCTTTACTTTTTTATCCGGATCTACAGGCACTTCAACCGGAACGTATCCTAGAGGTGGATTTTTAAGGAAAAACGCTAATCCAACTACAATTATCAGAAATGAAATTCCAAATATAAGCATGGTGGTTTGTAACCCAAAATTAGTAACTAGTGTTGATGCAAGTGGAGCAATAAATACTGGTGCCAGTCCAAATCCAGAAACAACAATCCCAGCTATTAAACCTGTTTTTGCCGATGAGAACCATTTTAGCGCAGCAGGAGTTGTTGCCGAATATCCAAATCCTATACCCATGCCTCCAAGTACGCCAAATCCGACTAACCAAGCAACATAATTCGTTGATAGTGATGCTAGAATAAAACCAATTCCAACTAATATTCCACCAATTTTAGCCGTAAAAGACGGTCCTTTTTTATCTTGAATTTTGCCGGCAATTGTCATGGAAAATGCAAATGAAAGAATGCAAACAGCGTAAGGGTCATTGAGCGAAGCCAAATCCCAATTAAAACTACCTGGACCGCCAAGTTTTATCGATGCGCCAATTGATTCTTTGAGTACACTCCATGCATACAAAATTCCTAATGCAAGGTTTATAGCTAAACCTGCAAATGTTACAACCCAAGCTTTGTTATTTGTCTTGTTTACCGACATAGTTTTATTTAATAAAAAGTTAATCTCAAATTTTGTTATTAAAACAAAACTTAAAATATAAATATGAATTTTACTGAAAATATTCCCTGTATCAGATAATGCTTAATACATCACTAATATGATGCTTGCTATTTAAAAAAAATAGCCTTTTATTGATAAAAAGAAACGTGGTAAAAATAAAACTAAATTTAAACTAGAAATGTGAAATTTGTCACCTTTTTTTATTTTTTTTGATAAAAAACACCTCGTTCAAGAATTACGGTTTTAATTTTGTTGTCGGTTGCCATTACGTCTAGATATTTTTTTACCTCATTTGAATTTATTCCCAGAATTGTTGATATATCATCTGCAGTGCATGGTCTTCGCGAAACAGTATCAATAATTGCACTTTCAGTATCTTCGCGATATGATATAATTTTGGCTCTTGCTGGTGTTGCTGCAATAATAATTAGATTTTGCAAATCCCACAAATCGGCTACGTACTGCAATTCTGCCCTTGTGGCTCCTCTTAAATCTGTTTCTGTTCCAGGCCTATCGAGAGTGTTTAGTTGAACAGAATCTGGATTTATTTTTAAAACTAATTTTTTTAGTTCTTGAAGTTCATTTTCACTATCGTTGTAACCTGGTAGTATAAATATTTCGAGCCATATTTTGCCATTAAATTCTTTGGCAAAATCTATTAGACCAGCTATATGATTTTCAATTTTGACATTTGCAGCTGGTCTGTTTATTTTTTGAAAAACTTCATCAGTTGCGGCATCGAGTGAAGGCAGAACAAGATCTGCAGCCATTAATTCAATTCTAACATTTTTGTCGTTAAGAAGAGTTCCGTTTGTTAATACTGCTACAGGAATATTTGGCTTTAAGGTCTTTATAAATTTAATTATTTCACCAAAATGAAGATTTAAAGTAGGCTCACCATAACCAGAAAAAGTAATATAATCAGGATCGGGATTGTTGCTAAAATAATGTTCTAATTCTCCTTTTACAGAATTTGTTTTGATATATTCTTTTCTGTCTGTTGATAGGCATGTAGTTTTTCC
>JBBQCZ010000161.1:0-8224 GCA_038319215.1 Bacteroidales bacterium
GGGTAAGAGATCGATGAACTCGGACGAGTACGAGCCGAGCGACTCGGATTGGCCGTTGCCGCACCACGTCGTTGGGCAACCGCTGACCGTAACTGCCGAGCCGGGGTAGTTGCTCTGGCGGGGCGTGTAGTACACGGTGACCGTCCAGCCGACGGATTGCTGTCCCGTGGCCGGAGCGGCAGTCGTTGGAGCGCTTGGCGCTTGGGTGGTGGGCGTGCTCGGCGGCGGCGTGCTGGGCGGAGCAATGGTCGGCGTTTGCTTGCCGGGCGCAGACGTTGTCTCAGGCCCAGTTCGCACGGTCGATGGCCGAGCGATGAGCGCACCTGCTGGGTAGGCGGGAATCGAAGCCGTGGGATCGCTCGTCATCTCGTTACTGTCGACAACCTCTGCGGCCGAGACCGTCGATGCACTCTCCGGCTACCCAGTGGTGGTTGTCGCTTCCGTGCTTGAATCGGTGGACGCGAGAACGGAAGTGGATGTCGTGGCGCGGCCTGCGGGTGACTTGCGGCCGACGCCCGCGACCAGCTCGACGGCGTTTTCGGCGTCGGTACCATCTGATCCGTTGCACGCACTCTGGACGAGCGCTACGGCGACAGTGATCACCAACCACCGAGCACGCCGGGATTTAACGGGGTATGCCATGTGTCCGCTCGATTCGTTCATGACGTTTCGTTACGCGTTCGACATGGAACCATAACAATTCATCGACCGAATCAAGGCCGGCCTGAGCGGTCTTTCACTATTTCTCACCGCACGACATGCTAGGGACATGAGCAGCGAGGGGTGCGCACTTCTCAACGACACCCCTTAGGCTTGTCGGCCGGAGTCAGTCACCTAGCGGTGAGCGACCCGGCCCGCTTTACCCGGCGGGTGGCAACCCCAATTGGGGGCGGTTTCGGGATGTAGCGCAGCTTGGTTAGCGCACCTGCTTTGGGAGCAGGGGGTCGGGAGTTCGAATCTCTCCACCCCGACATAAAAAAAAGGCTCATAGAATTAAAATTCTATGAGCCTTTTTCATAATACCAAAATGTGTTTAAGAATAAATTTTTTGTTTAACATTTCTTACCATCGCAAATTCGAGAGAATTATCATAATCAGACTCAAGTTAAATCTATAAAGTCATACAATTCACAATCATGACTTTTAATCCTATGGAGTTTTTCACTTAAAGTATAATTTTTAATAAACTTTACTAATTGTTGAAAATCTTTCTCTAATTTTACAAAAAATGATGCAACCCATTTAACAAATGGTTGTCTATAACATATAATTTAAAAACTGATTTATGAGAAAATTTACTTTCGTTTCAATTTTATTATTTTTTAGTGTTTTTGTTTTTGGACAAGATTCTTGGACAAAAATAAACCAATCGTTATCAGACTCTTACAATGTTGAGATTATTGAAAGCTCTAACGATGGAATGGTTCTTAAACTGAATGTTAATTCTTACAGGTTTGATGAAGTTATCACACCAAATGGAACCGAAATTATTGTTCAGAGTCCTGATTGTAGGAACACTTACCAAAAAGGCTCCCCCGATTTACCATTTATTACAGCTGCTTTAGTTATTCCTGATCTTGGTGGATTTAAATATGATGTAATTTCATCAGAATTTGAGGTGATTAATAATGTAAATGTGGCCCCATCTAAAGGTACAATTTATAGAAATGTTGATCCTGCAACTGTTCCTTATGAATATGGAAGAGAATATCAAATGAATGATTTTTTCCCTATAAATCAATCATTTATGAGCGAACCTTATATTCTTAGAGATGTTCGTGGTAGTAATATTACATTTTTCCCGTTTGTTTACAATGCAGTATCAAATGAATTGAGAATTTACAGTGAAATTATAGTAAAAATAAAATTTACTGATGCGCAATTTGCAAATGAGCTAACAAGTACTAAAAGTACCAGAGACGATGAATTTAATAAAATTTATGAAAATACATTTTTAAACTTCAGCAGTTCATCAAAATACACATCAATTAACGAAGGCACTCCTGGAAACTTACTGATAATATGCAAAGACACTTATGTTTCGGCAATGACTCCATATATTAATTGGAAACGCGAAAAAGGCATTGAAACAGAAATGGTTTTAATGAGTACAATCGGAACAACAGCAACACAAGTAAAAACTTATATTCAAAACTATTATAACAACACCGGACTAACAAACGTTTTACTTATTGGTGATGCTGCAGATGTACCTACAATGATAGTAAGTGGAGCCGATTCTGACAATGGTTATGTTTATTTAGCTGGTAGCGATGGTTATGTAGATGCATTTATCGGTCGCTTCTCTGGCAATTCCTTAGCAGACATACAAACTCAGGTAGAAAGAACCGTATATTATGAAAAAGAAATTAGTACTTCTGACACTTGGCTTGGGAATGCATTTACAAGTGCATCTGCTGAAGGTGGAGGATCACAAGGACACGATGGTGGAGAATCGGACATGGTTCACATGAATGGAATCAAAACTGATTTACAGAGTTATGGATACACAATTACAAGTGTTAATCAAACAGGCGGAACAAATGCCTTAGTAAGTGCAGCAATAAATTCTGGAGTTGGTATTGCAAATTATATTGGTCATGGAGATACTCAAATGTGGGTAAATACATCATTTACAAATACACAAGTAAATGCACTTACAAATTCAAAAAAACTACCTTTTATCTTTAGTGTTGCATGTGTAAATGGTGATTTTAATGGAAACACTTGTTTTGCGGAAGCTTGGCTAAGAGCGACAAATAGCGGAAGCCCTGCAGGAGCTGTTGCATTCTTAGCTTCAACAATTAATCAAAGCTGGAACGAACCAATGACTGGTCAAGACGAAATGAACGATATTTTGATTGAATCTTATGCAGGCAACATTAAAAGAACTTTTGGAGGAATCTCTTTCAATGGAATGTTCCAAATGATACAGGAAGGTGGAGAAGGACAATCAATGGCTGACACTTGGTTGATATTCGGCGACCCATCATTAATGGTAAGAACAAAAACTCCTGTTGAAATGTCTATTACTCATGGATCAACAATCACTGTTGGCACAGCCAGTTTCCAGGTCAACTGTAATACTGAAGGAGCTTTGGTTTCTTTAACAAAACTAAATGGACTTGATGTTGAAATTATTGGAACTGCATATATAATAGGTGGCTCAGCTAACATTGACATTATTCCTTTTGACGCGCCAGGAAACATGAAAGTTACAGTTACAGCATACAACAAAGTAACTTATCAGGAAGATGTTCTTGTTATCGTACCAGACGGACCTTATGTAATTCACAATAGTTATTCAATCACTGATGACGAAGGAAATAACAACAACTTAGCTGATTATAATGAACTTATTTATATAAATGAGGCTCTTAACAATGTTGGAGTTCAAGTTGCAGAAGCTGTAAACACAGTAATCAGTATTTCAAATCCAGGTATTACAATTAACGACAACTCAGAATTATTCGGAGATATTACAGTTGGTGAAACCATTACCATGGACGGTGCATATTCTATCAGTATTCCCGATGGAATAGCTGACCAAACAAACATTGCTGTTAGCTTACTTATTACAGACAACAATAGCAATGAATGGAATGCAGAATATACAATTCCTGTTAATGCACCATCGATGACATTAGAATTTGTATCAATTGATGATAGTGAAACCGGAAACAATAACGGAACACTTGACGCTGGTGAAACTGTTAAACTTGTAATTGAAGCAAATAATATTGGACATGCTGCATCAATTGCTGGTGCTGTTGCAATTAGTACTACCAATGGATACGTTACCATAAATACTAATTCGGTAAATATTTCTGCAATATCTCAAAATGCACCTGTCGAAATCGAATTTGAAGTCGTAATTGATGCTGCTATTCCAACAGGAGAAGCTGTTTGCTTTAGCTTTGACCTCACAGCAGGAATGTATTCTGCAGAACTCAACACTTGTTTACCAGCAGGTTTACAAATCGAAGATTGGGAATCGAACACAATGACTACTTACGAATGGGAAACTACTGGGGCTTATCCTTGGATAGTTGCAACAGACCAATCTTATGAAGGCACATATTCTGCAAAATCAGGAGATTTACCTGAAACAGGTGGTTCTTCAACTTTAATTATTAACCTTGACGTACTAAACACTGATAATGTTGAATTCTACAAAAAAGTAAGCAGCGAACCAGAATCATGGGGAACTATGTACGATTTCCTAGAGTTCTTTGTTGATGGATCGTCAAAAGGTAAATGGTGTGGCGAAATTAATTGGAGTTTGCAAACATATCCAGTAACTACCGGAAGCAGAGAATTAAAATGGGTTTATGAAAAAGATAATTATGTAACTAACGGAAGCGACTGTGCTTGGATTGACAACATCAAATTACCAGCACATCAAAGTGCAATTTCTATAATTAATACTAACAATTCAGTTTCCGAAGTTTCGGTAGAATTATATCCTAATCCTGCTGCCGACATTTCTTATTTGAATGTAAATCTTACTTCGGATACAAAAGCATTTGTTAGAGTTATGAATGCAACTGGTCAAGTCGTTTATGAATATTCAAACGAATTTAATCTTTATCAAGGTTCAAATTCAATTATTTTAAACACTTCTATTTTCTCAAACGGACTATATATTGTCCAGATTACAACAAGTGAAAATACTTATAATAGAAATCTTATTATCAGTAAATAATAAAAATACAATTAAAATGCCGGATTAAACCGGCATTTTTTTTTAAAAAAATTTCTTATGAAAAAAACATTCATTTTTCTCGCAATTACTTTACTTTCAAGTTTTACAATTTTCGCTCAAACTATATTAAGTCCCGAGTTACAAAGCAAATATCATATGATTAGCGCTGAAGAACTAAGGGGGAACAATCTCCAAAACAGAAGTTTTGTTGAAACAGATCCACCAGCTGGACCAGTACGTAATATTGCAGAATTTGAACGTAATCAAGGGGTTATTATTTCATATCCTAATGGATTTGCAATCCCAAATATTCTAATATCCGAATTGTCCCAAGATGTAATTGTTTACATTATTTGCCCTTCTGCTGACCAAACATCTGTTTCTAATTCACTTCAATCTGCTGGCGTAAATATGGCTAATGTCGAATTTGTAGATGCTTATGTTGATTCTCAATGGACAAGAGATTATAGTCCTTGGTTTATTGAATACGGGCCAAACAGAGAGGTTGGTATTGTTGATTTTCCTTATAATCGTCCAAGACCAGATGATGATGAAGTTTCTATTGAGCTTGGGGTCTATTTTAACCAAGAAGTTTTTGGAATGAACCTTATTCATACCGGCGGGAATTATATGACAGACGGGATGGGAATTTCTGCTTCTTGCAACCTTGTAAATGAAGAAAATCCAGGTTTGTCAGATACTCAAATCGATACAATGTTCGAAGAATATTTAGGAATTTCAAATTATCAATTAGTTCAAGACCCTTTGGATGATTACATTGAGCATATCGATTGCTGGGGAAAATTCTTGGATGTTGACAAAGTTTTAATAACACGTGTACCTCAATCGGATTACAGATACGCCGATTTTGAAGCGATGGCAGATTATTGGGCTAACCAAACGAGTTCGTATGGAAACAAATTTCAAGTTTTTAGAACCAATTGGGTGGTCGAAAACAATGCTTACACAAATTCTTTAATAATGAATAACAAAGTTTTTGTAGCATTCAACACAGGTTCGGCAGGAAATTATAATGCAGCAGCAGCAGCAGTTTACGAAGACGCTATGCCTGGTTACGAAATAATTGGAGTATCATACAATGGTTGGTATAGTACCGATGCTCTTCACTGTCGCACACACGAAGTTCCCGATTTTGAAATGCTAAGAATTTTGCATTACCCCTACCACGATACTTTAGCATATCAAAGTGAAATTAATTTTTCTGCCGATGTTTACTCATACAACAACTCAAATAATATTAATGGAGTTGGGTTGTTTTACAGTATTAACGATGGAGATTATATCAACGAAAACATGACAAATACTGGTGGAGATACTTATTCTGTATCAATAAATGGATTTAATCCTGGAGATAAAATATCCTATTACATTGAAGCAACCGACATTAGACCAACTACCGAAACTCATCCTTTTATAGGTTCTGCCGACCCACATGTTTTTCATCTTCAAAGCACTTCTGGCATTTGCAATACTGCTAAAGTAGAATACATAAAAGCATATCCAAATCCAGCCACAAATGTATTATATCTGATTACTAACAATTTACCAGATAATGACTATATCATAGAATTATATGATCAGCAAGCTAGACTAGTAAAATCAGTTTTAGTAAATGAATCAACTTCAGATTGGGAACTACACGGAATTGACATTTCAGATTTAGATTCAGGCTTATATTTTGCGAAAGCAATTTCAGCTAAAAAAACATATACAACAAGATTTATCAAGCTATAATAAGAATAAACATATTCTTAGAAAAAGTCGTGCAAAACATTGTACGACTTTTTTATTGTTATTAAATTAACAATAATTTAAACCAATTCTAAATTACAATTTTTACTCAATAAAATGTTGTTAAATCATAATAATACATAACAAAAAATTTACTTTTGTACAGATTTTTTCAGAGCATTGTAAATGAGTAAAAATTCTGTAGTAGAACATAAGGGGATCGTAACTGAAGTTTCAGAAAATTCTGTATTCGTAGAATTGACTGTAATGTCAGCATGTTCGGCTTGTCATGCAAAATCGATGTGTGGCATTGACAGCGCTCAAAAAACAATTGAAATAATAAGAACAGACACAACTTCTTTTAGTACTGGTGAATTTGTAAATGTAGTTATGCGTGAAGCATTAGGCAAAAAAGCTTTGTTTCTCGGATATATATTTCCATTTTTCGTATTGGTATTATCAGTTGTAGCATTTAGTATCGCAGGGTTTAATGAAGGATTAACAGGTTTATTATCAATTGGGATGTTAGTACCTTATTTTTCATTTTTATACCTTTTTAGAGATAGATTAAAACGAGAATTTAATTTTAATATAGAGAAAATTTAATTATTTAATTATGGAAATAATTCTGAATACATTAATTTCCTTAAGCTTGTTAGGAGTAGTGCTGGCGGTAATTTTGTACATTGTAGCTCAAAAATTTAAAGTTGTCGAAGACCCACGTATTGATGAAGCAGCAGCATTTACTCCTGGTGCAAATTGTGGAGGTTGCGGATATCCTGGTTGTCGTGGATTTGCAGAAGCTTGTGTTAAAGCAGATTCACTTGACGGATTATTTTGTCCTGCTGGAGGAAACGAGACCATGAAAAACATTGCTCAAGTTTTAGGAATGGTTGCAGAGGAGAAAGATCCTCAAATCGCAGTAGTAAGATGCAATGGATCACACGATAAGCGTAAGAAAACTACAAATTTTGATGGCCCATCGTCTTGTGCAGTTTCAAACACACTTTATGGTGGTGACACAGATTGTCCTTATGGATGTTTAGGATTAGGCGACTGTGTGGTTGCATGTACATTTGATGCTATTTTTATCGATGAAGAATCTGGTCTGCCAATGGTTGATGAAGTAAAATGTACTTCGTGTGGAGCCTGTGTAAAAGCTTGTCCAAAATCAATTATTGAAATAAGAAATAAAGGTAAAAAGGGCCGTAGAATATATGTATCCTGCATCAATAAAGATAAAGGAGCAGAAGCAAAACGTGCTTGTAATTCAGCATGTATAGCATGTAATAAATGTGTAAAAGCTTGTGCTTATGACGCAATTATAATCGAAAACTTATGCGCATACATAGATTTTGAAAAGTGCAAATTGTGCAGAAAATGTGTAACAGAGTGCCCAACTGGTGCTATTTTAGAATTAAACTTCCCACCACGCAAAGAAACTGCGGCTCAAAAGGAAGAAAAAGTGACAGAAACAGAATAATTATAAACTAATTATAGGAGATTACACAGTGTTAAAAACATTTCCAAAAGGTGGAGTTCATCCTAAAGAGAATAAATTTTCGGCAGGGAAACCAATCGAAAAAATTGAACTACCAAAACAAGTATGCATTCCGGTATCTCAACATATCGGTGCTCCTTCAGAACCAGTTGTAGCTAAGGGCGACATTGTTAAGGTAGGTCAATTAATTGCAAAAAGCACAGGATTTGTATCTGCAAATATCCATTCATCGGTATCTGGCAAAGTTTTAAAGATTGATAAAGTTC
>JBBQCZ010000162.1:0-8115 GCA_038319215.1 Bacteroidales bacterium
CATATTTTTGAACAAATCCCTTATGACAGTAAAAGCATTTTTTTTATTCATAACCTTTGATTTGCTTCAAAAGTAGTAATATTAAGCTTTGTAGAAGTTTTTACCATTATTTTTGTCCATTAAGCCTTTATTTACAATACTTCAACTATTAAAATTTCGTCAGCCTCCACGCCAACAACCTTTACAAGGCTTCCAGATTTAATATCATCGGCATTTAAGGTCATTGCATCCAAAGTCTTTAAACCTTGTACATTTATCTGAACTTTACCTACGCCAGATTTTGCTGCCGGAATTCTAAGATAAACAGATCCTGTTTTACCAATTGCAGACTCGATTCTAGTATTTCCACTTTCTGTTAATTTACCCATAAGATAAAACAAAGTAGCCATCAAAAGCATCATTAACATTCCTGCAACAATAGCAAGAAATATTGTCAACCCTGCACCCAATCCAGAATTGAGACAAGCGATACCAGTCCAACCAAAAATTGTAAAAAAAGCAACAAAATTCTTAAGAGTTACAAATTGGAATCCTATTCCAGCATCAACATCAAGATCAGCATCTCCACTTGCATCCAAATCCCCATCTCCACCAGAGCCAATTAAAGTCATTATTAATTGAATAAGGAAAACTGCTGAAAAAGGAAGAGCAAATGCCCAAAAAATGTGTTGGAGCAAATCCATTGAACTCCACCACGAATTAATTGAAAGATACATATCTGCTAGTTTTTAGTTTAATATTGTAAAAATACTAATCTTTTTATTATTTACAATGCGTTTCGGCAATAATATTATCAACAGCCGATAGACCAGAAATCTTTCATCTTGAGCAAAAAATTAAACATTAAAAAAAAGATTATTCCGTTTTCTTATTCTGTCTTTTTTTATCTTTGCAGAAACTCTGGTATTATGTACATATTTGCAGACAGTGGTTCGACCAAAACAAATTGGATAATAACAAATGAGCAAGGCGTTATTACCAATGGTTTTCAGACAATTGGATTAAATCCATATTTTGTAACCAAAGAGAGAATTATTCAAGTAATTGGGGAACATTATCCAACAGACCCCGATCCTTTAATAATTAAAAAAGTGTTTTTCTACGGATCAGGTTGCGGTGCTCAAGATAATCACGAGCATTTAAGGACAGCCTTAGCAGATTATTTTTTCAATGCAAAAGTTGACATTTTTTCTGATATGCTAGGAACGGCAAGAGCGATATTTAAAAACTCTACAGGTATAGCCGCAATTATTGGAACTGGAACAAATTCGTGCATATACAATGGAAGGTCTATAAG
This sequence comes from Bacteroidales bacterium, assembly GCA_038319215.1. Taxonomy (GTDB): domain Bacteria; phylum Bacteroidota; class Bacteroidia; order Bacteroidales; family ML635J-15; genus Bact-19. Next base: position 1,298 of record JBBQCZ010000162.1, read on the forward strand.
TCACAATGCAATTTCGCTTGGTTACATACTTGGTGATGAAGGCAGTGGCGCATATATTGGGAAATTATTTACAAAAATGTATCTTGAGAAAAAACTAGAACCAGCACTAACAAATAAGATACTCGAAGAAACAGGTGCTACACATTCATCAATATTATCATCTATTTACAAAAATCCTCATCCGAACAGATATCTTGCAGGTTTTTGTATTTTCATAAAAAACAACATACAACACCCACAGATACAAGAAATCATTAAGATCTCGTTTAGTAAATTTTTTGAGAAATATGTAAGAATATATTCCGATTATCAAAACTATCAATTAGGATTTTGTGGAAGTATTGCTATAAATTTTAGAGAGTATTTAGATGAAATTGCAGAGCAACATGGTATGAAAAATCTGATTTACATCAACAATCCTCTTGAAGAACTTATAGAGTATCACAAGGCAAATGCTTTTGAGTAATTGGTGCGACTGCCCCACGTTCACAAATACAGCGCGAGTTACTCGCTTTACCTGTTAGCCACAGCAAACATTTAAAAACAGTGTAGTTTTTAGTCCTATAAAATTTCGTTTAATTTTTTAAGCATAGCAGTGGATACTTTGTGAAAGTAGCGTTTTTCGGAATATCCCATAACCCAAGTAATTCCATTTTTGATATCAGCAAGAAATATTTCATCTAGTTCGTATAAGTCTTCTTTTCTTATACCCCATGAAACCACAGGAATTTTCAATGCTTTTGCTGTTTCAACAATTACAGAATTAAATACTTTGCTTGAATCGGCAACAGATCTTTCTGGAATGACAAGATTACCTTCCTTAACAAAAAAAACATTTGAATGAAGTGTTTTAACGATAGCTCCATTTAAATCTGTTACAAAGAAATCGTCAACTTCTGATTCGACTAATTTTGATGCTATTAATAATTCCTGGTTAAAATATGAGGTGTGATTTGATACAAATACAAAATCGGGTAAAGAATAATTTTTAAGGATATTTAGTTTTAACCCTTTTTGACTTAGAATATAGTTTTCATTTTCTATGCTATCGACAGCTACAAGAATTGATGCAGAATTATTAATTGCCATTTTCCCTTCGGAACTGTTCCTAAAAACTGTAACTTTTGCCGAGAATCCTTTGTAAATCCTATTTTTTTGCAGCAACAATTCTAAGTCTGTAGCAAAAATCGATTTCTTTAGCATTACTGGCCTTTCCATTTTAAGCAACTTTAGAATCGAAATCATATAATCGAAATATGAATCAGCAAAAAAAGCTTTTGACGAATGTCCTCTCAATTCAAAACTAAAAGAATCTGAATATAAAAAGCCTCTGTTGTCATGATTAAGACAAGGTTTAGCACTGAGCAATATTTCGCTATTTAGCATTAGATATTTTGCCATATTAAGATTCGATAATTTCTCTACAAATTTCTAAAATATTTGAATTTGGACTAACTTTTATCCCACGCACTCCAACCAACGCAGCTGCAATAATATCACGATCTCCATCACCAATCATAATTGATTTTAAAGGATCGATATTGTAAACCGCAATTGCTTTCTCAAATAACAAAGAACCAGGCTTTCTACACAAACATAAAGATATTTCATTATGGTGCGGACAATAATAAAAATCATCTATCGAAGTATCATAATCTGACAAATATTCGCATAGCTTAATATGCATTTCTAAAATATCGTTATGGGAGTATAATCCTTTTGCAATACCGCCTTGATTTGAAATAACAATCACAATATAGCCATTATCCTTAAGTAATTTTATTGACTCGCCAATGCCATCATTTATCACAAAATCATCAACATTACAAGTATAGTTACCCGGTTCATGATTTATGATGCCATCTCTATCTAAAAACACTGCTTTATTCATATTACCACAAATTTTTCAAATTTTCAATAAAAAAAAGGAAAAGCTGAGGCTTAAAGAATAATGGAAAACTAAAACCATAAATAGCTCCCCACAAATGAGCATCGTGACCAATATTATCGGTTCCCTTTTTAGACATTCGGTACGAATAAACCAAATACATTGCACCAAACAAAATTCCCGGTATTGGTAAAATTCCGAAAAAATAAATCATATTCCATGGGTCGAAAAAAATACTTGCGAAAACAACAGCAGAAGTTGCTCCCGATGCGCCGACGGCCGAATATCCTATATCATCTTTATGTTTTGAGACACTGTAAAAAGAAGAAACCACAATTGCAGAAAGATACATAAAAACAAAGAGCAATCCTCCTATTGGTCCCCAAAAATATGTCATGTAATAAATAACATTTTGACCAAAAGACCAAAAGACTAACATATTTACAATTAAGTGTGGCCAGTTTGCATGCAAGAAACCATGAGTAAGCAAACGATAATACTGTTTGTTACGAATCATGTCATAGGGCGAAAGCAAAAGTTTTAAAAACAAATCAGAATTTTGCCATGCCATGTATGTAACTACGGCAGTAACACCAATTATAATGTAAACAATGTTTTCCATTAATGAAGAATTTTATAAATAAGTTCCTTTGCCAAGTCGGCATCACCTGTAGCATTTGCACCCACACCTTTTAATTTTAAATCGGCCTCACGTAAATAAGAAACTATATTTATGAGTTTTGCCAATGGATAATTTTTTACTGCCATTACGTATTCATCAACAAAATAAGGATTAACTCCAACTACTGATGCTATATTATTTTTGCTTTTATCTGCAAGAGTATGAACCAAAATAAGTTTTGTAAAATAATCGAAAAGACGTATTACTGTTCCAATTAAAGGATTGTTTTTTGGATCTTTTCCAAAATAATCCATTATTTTATAAACCTTAAGTTTATCCTTTGCACCCAGAGCTTTTTGAAGTTCGAAAACATTAAAATCGCGATTTACACCAATATTAAATGCGATATCATCTTTTTGAATTTGACTACCAGGTTTTTGAGTAATTGCAAGTTTGCGAATTTCGTTTGACAAACGACTTAAATCGGAACCAATACTTTCGTAAAACAGTCGCTGAGCTTCCGGATGAATAGTAAGATTTTCCTTTTTAAGGCTTTCTGTTATCCATGGGTAAATGCTTTTCTCGTAAAGTCTTTTGGACTCGAGAACAACTCCGTTTTTAATTATTAGGGTATTAACTTTTAGCCTTTTGTCGAGAGTTTTAGTTTGCTTAAAACTAAATACAAGCATTGTCGATTTTACTGGATTTCCAAAATATGATTCAAAAAGTTTAAAATTCTTTAAATCCTGAGCCTCCTTAACAATTACAACCTGCAAATTTGCCATCATCGGGTAACGCTTCGACAGCTCAATAACATCTACAGGACTTACATCTTTGCCATAAACAATGGTTTGATTAAAAGATTTTTCGCCTTCTGTAAGCACATTTTTCTGAATATAATTCGTCAGTTCATCAATAAAATAGGACTCTTCACCATAAAACAGATATAATGGTTTATAAATCTTATTTTTAAGATCGCTTAAGATATTTTCAAAATCCATATCATTCAAATTGAGTTTACAAAGTTATAAAAACACATGAATTTTTCACCCATAAGCGCGTACAATATTTTTAACAATTAATTGTAATTTACTTATTGTAATTTTTACTTATTTTGAAACTTATTAAAAACATTAAAATTAGTCGTATGCAAAAACTCATTTTACTTAGCTCATTCCTCATCATTACAGGACTATCAATTGCTATAAACCCTTCAAAAATAATAGATTTTGAATATCAAGATTTTGCAATAAGCAAAAAGAAAGACAGTTTAAAAAACGACACTATGGTATTTATCCGTCGTATGGGTAATGAAGTAAAACTTAGTTTGAATAATGACGGTGATTTTGGTTTTTCATATAACGAGAATCAAACAATTACAATAAAAGCCGATGGTAATACAGGTTTTGGCACAAAAAATCCAGAATATCGCATTGATGTTTGCGGCAGTATAAGAGCTAGCGAAGAGTTAATAGTTGAATCTAATAAATGGTGCGATTTTGTTTTTGATGATAGTTATAAACTTCAGCCTTTTACTGAAAGAATAGAGTTGATAAAAAAACAAAAACATTTGCCATACATTAAGGCAGAAGCCGAAATTTACAATTCTGGAGTACCAGTATCAGAAACTTTAAGTGGATTATTGCACAATATGGAAGAGCTTTATTTATATGTAGAACAATTGGAAAACAGGATAAAGTTGCTTGAAGAAGAAAACAAAGCTCTTAAATCAGAATAAAAATATTATGCGCAAATTACTTCTAAAATATTCGCTAATAATAATTCTATCTGTACCAACAATAGTATCGGCACAAGACTACGACAGTCTTTGTGTAAAGGAAGACTACGATTTCTACACGGAGAATATTATTTTTGGCAGCTATAAATTGTGTACTTTAAGTCCGAACGAAGATTGGAATATCTTTGGTGATGGAGTTTCAAAAATAATTGATGGATATATTGACGTTTATCTTGCCACAAAAGACAAAGCATATTTGTACAAATTTGTTCATCAATCCATGTGTATAATTGAAAACAGAAACGATATAAACCCAGAAGCCACAGCAAAAACCCCCAAATGGTCAGAAGGTACAAGTTCAACCTATGTTGACGGTTATGTTTTGGGAAGTTTGTCGCGTTTTGTGCATTTAGTTAAAGTTCTAGAACCAGAGCTAATGGATATTGAATTATACCAATTCGCCGAGTTGAATCCTGATTTATATGAACCTAACACATGCAATTGCAATTATACTGGAAAAAGATTTAAAACTTTTGGAGAATATGCTCAATGGTTAGAAGATAGAGTAAGAGAGACACTTGACTATTTTGTTTATGGTGGTTTGTGGGATTATAAAAAAGGAATGCTTCAACCTGGTGGCGAACTAATAATAAATATGCAAACAGGTTTTGCAAGGAGCTTATTATTCACCGGTCTTAGTAGCACAAATAAAGAATACTTGAGGATGGCAGACACCATTGCATCATTACACAAATCAACAGTAGTAATGAACGACAGGTGCACAAAGCAAAAATACAAAGCACCAGTTTTTCGATTAAACAAGGAAAACAATTCATACTGGTGGTATCACGCAGGGTGGCGTGTTTTGTACCGCGAATGTGCAAAGTCGCTATTCATTAAAGTTCCAAGTTATAATTCATATACTGAGTTTATGGAAGATGTGAGCCATGGTACTATTGTAATGACCTTTCCATACGAATATTACAAATACGGTACGGGCAAATTTTTCACAGCTACCGACATGATTAGATTTCGCAATACCTTTATTTATAATCTTTATGATAACGGAAATTATAATTTAGGTGTTGATGGAAGTAACGGAACAACATATCCAGAAACGAGGTACAAAGAGGAACAATTAACTGCTATGAGACAATCATCGGCCTTAGGTTTTGCAAATTGGGCAGACTTTGATTCTGAACAAATATCATCGGAGCCACAAGTTTACAATATTGTGATGAACGACTACATTAAACTTTTAGTTAACAAAGACGAAGTTCCAAAATGGTATGGAGGACAAAAAAGCATGGGACACGCACAAATTCTTGCTCAACAGTGGAAGCGCGAAACATATAATCTAAGTCTCTATAACAGAGACATGGTTTACAATCAAGATTTTTACGCACCTGGCAAAATTCTTATCGATCCAAAATACAACAGACCTAAAATAAACCCAAGCAAAAAACCGTTTGCCCTACCAAAAACATTTGTCGATGGCGAAAATTTCGATAGATTCGTAATTGAACCCGGAGTCGAAGTAAATATTAGCGCAAAAGAATCGGTAAGAATTAAACAAGGGTTTTATGCAAAAAAAGGATCTCAACTAAGAATTGGGTTAGTTAAGGATCTATAAAAATTAACAAGAAATTCTGAATTCAAAACTACAAAATTTCCGAAGTATTCGCTTCAAGCATATCCATAAAATTGTGCTTTGGATTTACTTTCAAATGACACTAAAAGAAATAAGCAATAATATGTTTTTTTTTGCACAACGTATAGAATATTAACTATATTTGCATTGAGATATAAATATAGCATATTATAAAAAATCAAGTATTTGCATTAACTATTTGTATTACCCTCTTGCTTTTGCAAGACAGCCTTTTTTTATGAAAAAACTAATCAAAATATTATTACTAATAATAATTACACAAAACTGTTTTTCGCAAGAACAAACTGTGTTTAATTATAATTATCCATTACAATGGAATTACAATTGTTTTACTTTGGTTTATGACAATGACAATTATTTTTTTTCAGGTGGAATAGCTTTTTCAGAAGAAAGTTGCCCATATTGGTTAATTGGACATCACATAACAAAAATAAATAATCAGGGAGTTAGAGATACCATTATGCTATTTGGAAAATGCGGTCAAAATATATACACAGGATATGGCAATTCAATGACAAAGCACCAAAGTACAATTTCGGTTATTGGTGGCGAATACACTGATTCTTTGTGCAAAATATTTATGCTTAATTTGAATGAAAACTTTGACACTACAAGTAATTTGTATTTTTTAAATGACACTACTACGAAGAGAGGTTGGAGCATGTTAAGAATAGGCTTAACCAATTCTATAATCTGTGGGCAAATAGATAGTACATATAATGAAGTATTCACTCCTACTCCAAACACCACATTTACAAAATCACTACTTCTTGAAGTTAATGAATACGGCGACATTCTCTGGTCTAAATCTTATTCTTTCGGGGACATTTCAGATGGTTGTTGGTCGGCATTTTATAGAGTTATTCCAACGACTGATAACGGTTATTTAGCAATTGGC